>NZ_JAMPOG010000035.1:0-20892 GCF_028480065.1 Providencia sp. PROV189 | reverse complement strand
CAAGTGTTTTTTTGAAAAAAAAATGACAACCGACTACTTTTTAAACTTTACGCCGGTTTTTACAGCAAAATCGCCTTTTTATGCCTATCAAAAGTAAAAAGGCGATCTGATGATCGCCTTTCTATTTACTAATTGAAATGTTGAGTTTTACTGTTTAGCCACTATCTCATCATTTTCAACATCCAGAACGACTGGTTTACCTGGAATTAATTTGCCTGACAATATTTCTTGTGCCAGTGGGTTTTCAATCTCTTGTTGGATTGCTCGTTTCAATGGACGAGCACCAAAGATTGGGTCAAACCCTGCTTCTCCAATTTTCTCCAGCGCAGCGGGTGTTGCACTCACTTCATAACCATGCTCTTCAAGGCGTTTATATAGACGACCAAGCTGAATGTTCGCGATATTAGTAATGTGCTCTTTACCTAATGGATGGAACACAACGACTTCATCGATACGGTTAATAAACTCAGGTCTGAAACTATGAGAAACCACTTCCATGACCATATCTTTCATTTCTGAATAGCCTATTGTACCAAAACGCTCTTGGATCAAATCAGAACCTAGGTTCGACGTCATGATAATCACCGTATTACGGAAATCGACAGTACGACCTTGCCCATCTGTTAAACGCCCATCGTCCAACACTTGCAATAAAATGTTAAAGACATCTGGATGCGCTTTTTCAACTTCATCCAATAAGATCACAGAATAAGGGCGACGACGGACAGCTTCTGTTAGATAGCCCCCTTCTTCATAACCAACATAGCCTGGAGGAGCCCCCACTAAGCGGGAAACGGCATGTTTCTCCATAAATTCTGACATGTCGATACGCACCATCGCATCATCACTATCAAACATAAAGTTTGCCAGCGCTTTACATAACTCAGTCTTACCGACCCCTGTTGGCCCTAGGAACATAAATGAGCCAATTGGGCGATTAGGATCTGATAGACCCGCGCGGCTACGGCGGATTGCATTTGAAACAGCAACAACCGCTTCATCTTGACCAATTACGCGTTGATGTAATTGCTGCTCCATACGCAGTAATTTTTCTCTTTCGCTTTCCAACATACGAGAAACAGGTATGCCAGTCCAACGAGCAAGAATTTCAGCGATCTCAACATCAGTGACTTTATTTCGCAGAAGCTTCATATTTTTGCCTTCTGCTTTTGTCGCTGCTTCTAGCTGTTTTTCCAACTCAGGAATACGGCCATATTGCAGCTCTGACATTTTAGCCAGATCACCACTACGACGTGCTTTTTCCATTTCGTAGCGTGCATTTTCCAACTCAGCTTTGATATGCTGAGTGCCTGTTAACGAGGCTTTTTCTGCTTTCCACTCTTCCTCTAATGAAGAATATTCACGCTCTTTTTCCGCCAATTCTTCTTCGAGCATATCAAGACGTTTTTTACTCGCATCATCAGACTCTTTTTTCAGAGCTTGTTGCTCTAATTTCAGTTGAATAATACGGCGCTCTAAACGGTCAAGGGATTCAGGTTTAGAATCCATTTGCATACGTAAACTTGCACCAGCCTCGTCAATTAAGTCGATAGCTTTATCTGGCAACATACGATCCGTAATGTAGCGATGCGATAATGTCGCCGCCGCTACGATAGCAGGGTCCGTAATTTGCACATGGTGGTGCAGCTCATAACGCTCTTTCAGACCACGTAAAATCGCGATCGTATCTTCGACGCTTGGCTCTGCCACATAAACTTTTTGGAACCGGCGCTCTAAAGCAGGGTCTTTTTCAATATATTGACGATATTCATCCAACGTTGTCGCACCAACGCAATGCAATTCACCACGCGCTAATGCGGGTTTCAACATGTTACCGGCATCCATTGCGCCGTCGGCTTTACCTGCACCTACCATCGTATGCAACTCATCGATAAACAGGATCACATTACCTTCCTGTTTTGCGAGGTCGTTTAGTACGCCTTTTAAACGTTCTTCAAATTCGCCTCGGAACTTCGCCCCTGCAATTAATGCTCCCATATCAAGGGATAAGACACGTTTATTTTTTAGCCCTTCTGGCACTTCCCCATTAACAATACGTTGCGCTAACCCTTCGACGATGGCGGTTTTACCGACACCTGGCTCACCAATCAATACAGGGTTATTTTTTGTACGACGCTGCAAAACCTGAATTGTACGGCGAATCTCTTCATCACGCCCAATAACTGGGTCCAATTTGCCTTGCTCAGCACGCTCAGTCAGGTCAACAGTAAATTTCTTTAACGCTTGGCGCTGGTCTTCAGCACCTTGGTCATTCACTTTTTCTCCACCACGCATCTCGTCTATTGCCTTATTTAAATTTGCTTTATTCACACCGGCCGCTTTGAGCATGTCTGCAAGTGATGTATTAGCTTCTAAAGCAGCGAGAAGAAACAGTTCGGAGGAGATAAATTCATCTCCATTTTTTTGAGCGAGTTGATCACATAAATTTAAATGGCGGATCAAATCACTTGATGGTTGCACATCACCGGCAACCCCTTGCACTTGCGGTAAGCGTGCGAGTGCATCTTCAATTTTTTGTTGCAATTGCCCTGCATTAACACCAATTGTTGTCAACAAAGGACGAACAGAGCCACCTTCTTGATTAAACAGTGCACTTAATAAATGAATAGGTTCTATAAATTGGTTTTCGCGCCCAAGGGCTAATGACTGGGCGTCAGCGAGCGCTTGCTGGAATTTATTAGTTAAACGATCCAGACGCATAACACCTCCACTAAAAATGGGATTAAAATTGCTTCTGGTGAATAAATGAGGTCTATTTTTATTTATTCAAGTTTATAATTAAATTATTTTA
Organism: Providencia sp. PROV189; assembly: GCF_028480065.1. Lineage (NCBI taxonomy): Bacteria > Pseudomonadati > Pseudomonadota > Gammaproteobacteria > Enterobacterales > Morganellaceae > Providencia > Providencia sp. PROV189. The sequence continues at coordinate 18,080 of NZ_JAMPOG010000035.1, read as the reverse complement.
GCGATATCAGTTAATTCAGAATAAATCACTAAACACTAGTTATTTACCCATATCAATGAGGCCATGCGCCCCGTTTTACCCTCACGGCGATAGGAGTAAAATCTGTTTTTATCGCTCACAGTACAAAATGTACCGCCGTAAATTGATGAAACACCTGCTGCTTGCAGCTTTTTACGTGCTAATAAATAGATATCTGCTAAATATTTTTCGCCGTGAACCGTAAACCCTGATGCGAGTTCACTCGATTGTTTGACGAATGCTGCTTTCACCTCGGCACCGACCTCGAATTTTTCAGGCCCGATGGCAGGCCCTAACCAAGCCATTATGTCTTTTTTATCACAAGTAAATTGTGCTACCGTATTTTCAAGCACACCATCACACAACCCGCGCCAACCCGCATGAGCCGCCGCGACTTCACGACCATCTTTGCTACAAAAAAGAACAGGCAAACAATCAGCGGTCATGATAGCGCACACCTGCCCTACCTGTTGAGTATAGACAGCATCCGCCTGTTTGTTGTCAATGGCAGCACCAGTTAAGCGCAATACTTTTGTGCCATGGACTTGTTCAAGCCACAACGGTTGTTGTGGCAAGCCAGCCAAGGTCTGTAAGAGATGACGATTTTCACTGACAGCCGAGGGATCATCACCTACATGCCCCCCTAAATTGAGGCTATCAAATGGCGGCAAACTGACCCCACCAATACGTGTGGTGCTACAGCATGATACATTCTTAGGCTTAGGCCAGTCAGGAAAAATCAATGAGCTCATTACCAATCCATATCGTCTTTATGCAGTTGATAGTCTGCCTTTAAGGCTTCAATAAGTTCAACCATATCATCCGGTAGTGGTGCATGCCACTCCATTTGAATCCCTGAAATAGGATGATACAGTCGCAACATCGTTGCATGCAGTGCTTGGCGATCAAATTTACGCATGACTTCAAAAAACTCGTCACTTGCCCCTTTTAATGGACGAGGACGTCCGCCATACAGTGGATCACCAATCAAAGGATGGTTAATGTGGGCCATGTGCACACGAATTTGGTGTGTCCTTCCCGTTTCCAAACGTAAACGCAAGCGAGTATGAGCTCTAAAATGCTCCATCACGCGATAATGTGTTATCGCAGGTTTCCCCATTGGGTGAACAGCCATATGAGTACGTTTTGTCGGATGCCTTGAAATGGGTTCTTCGACCATACCACCCGCAGTCATTCGCCCTACAGCAACTGCTTCATATTCACGGGTGATTTCGCGTAATTGCAATGATTCTACAAGGCGTGTTTGAGCGGGTACGGTTTTCGCAACCACCATTAATCCCGTCGTGTCTTTATCTAGACGGTGGACAATACCAGCTCGTGGTACATCAACAATTTCAGGATAGCGGTGCAATAGTGCATTCAATATAGTGCCATCTGGGTTCCCTGCACCTGGGTGAACAACTAGCCCACGAGGCTTATTAATAACGAGGATATCCTCATCTTCATACACAACATCAAGAGGAATATCTTGCGGCTCCCAACGATTGTCCTCTTCAATCAGTGCATCGACTAAAATTTGTTCGCCACCTAAAACTTTTTCCTTTGGCTTATTGATAACTTTTCCATTAACCTGCACTCTATCGTCTAAAATCCACTCTTTTATACGTGAACGTGAATAATCAGGGAACAATTCCGCTAAAGCCTGATCTAAACGTTGACCGAGCTGTGATTCAGCAACAGTTGCATTAAGTTGTACTTGTTGAGCCATAAATTAATCTACTTTTTTAGTGTTTGTATTTTGACGGCGATGCCGTTTTATTTAAAATGTATGTTATTGTAACTCGAATTTTGCCGGGAGCCTTACGGATAGTCTCCCTCGAAACACTCAGAGGATAACCAACACGTGATGATACGTATCAAATATCTGGTGGCTGCTGCCACGTTGAGCCTGGTACTCACCGGATGCTCCAGCAATAATGAAGTCAGCCCTGATAGTACTCCGGCTGAAATGTACAGTATTGGCCAGCAAAAGTTGCAGGACGGCAACTATAAAGCGGCCATCAAGCAATTAGAAGCGTTAGATAACCGCTATCCATTTGGCCCTTACGCCCAACAGGTACAATTAGACCTGATTTATGCTTATTATAAATCAGCCGAGCTACCAATGGCGATAGCTGCGATTGACCGTTTTATGCGTTTAAACCCAACTCATCCAAATATCGACTATGTCCTTTATATGCGTGGGCTAACGGCAATGGCACTTGATGACAGCTTGTTACAAGGTTTCTTCGGCGTAGACCGTTCAGATAGAGACCCACAACATGCACGCGTCGCATTCAAAGACTTCAGCCAATTAGTGCGTTACTATCCTAACAGCCTCTATGCTAATGACGCCAGTAAGCGTCTTGTTTATTTAAAAGATCGTTTAGCAAGGTTTGACCTCTCTGTTGTTGAATACTACAACAAACGTGGCGCTTATGTCGCGGTTGTCAATCGAGTACAACAAATGCTAAGGGACTACCCAGATACTGAAGCTACCCGTAATGCATTAAAATACATGGAAATAGCTTATAAGCAGATGGGGTTAGATGAAGAAGCGAATAAAGTTGCTAACCTTATTGCAGCCAATCCAAATTAACAGAAAAATCAACATTGAAAACGGCAGCTTAGGCTGCTGTTTTTGTTTATCACATTAAAGTGAAACTGAGCATATAAAATAATCAAAGACAAAATCGGAAGGCAACTTTAATTGACGATAAATAATCTTTTTTAGGCCACTATTTTATTGTTTACTCTTTATCTGAATTTTAGCCCAAATAAAGTACCGACTATTTACCGTATTGATAGTCAACTTTTTCAGTTTCGCTCAAGAAACTCAACTTGGCAATCTCTTTCCCTCTCTTTTTTATCCTGAATCACAGTTCGGTTCGCGAAGGATTATCCTGTTCATTAAGCGTGATCTATATCAATTTTTTTAGATAAATAGTCAGTATTCTGAATACATCAAAGACGGAAACAATGAGAGGTAACTATATGATAGTGAACATAACTAGCAAACAAATGGATATTACCCCTGCTATCCGAGATCACATTGAGAGCCGTCTGACTAAACTCGACAAATGGCAAGTCGCTTTGATTAATACTCACGTTGTATTATCAAAAGAACCACAAGGTTTTATGGTTGATGCCAACATCAAAACTGCTACAGGAAAACTCGTTGCAAGCGCCAAACATGAAGATATGTATGTCGCCATCAATGAATTAATTAATAAACTCGAAAGACAACTGAACAAAGTGCAACATAAAGGAGAATCAAGAAGAGCCAGTAATAGTGTAAAAGAAGCTAACCTTGTTACGTTATAATTTTATATTGTCTACAAACTTATCTTGAAACCTTATCAACGCGCCTATCTTGGGCGCGTTTTTAATTTCCCCAATATCTTTTTTGTTGACATCTGCCCGTGTATCGGGTCTATTTAAGAAATGGTCAATAATAGGTAAATAATGATGCACATGAATTTTGTTTTCTTTTCTTTCTTTAGCCACTCCTACTAAGGGGCTTTTGTCGTTCGAGAAAGAAAAGATGACAAGATTTGAAAGCCCCCTGCTAGGGGGCTTTTTTTATTTACTGATATTTTATGGGGAAGGTAGGATGGACAACAGTACTAATTTACTGAAGATACGTGAAAAAATCAGCCAATTAGACAGTGAACTTCTCGGCCTACTGGCTAAGAGACGCGGGTATGCCGTTGAAGTAGCTCAAACAAAATTAGAAGATAACCGTCCAATTCGAGACAAAGAGCGTGAACGCCAATTACTGGATGTTTTGATCAATAAAGCCAAGCCATTAGGGTTAGATGGTTTTTATGTCACACGACTGTTTCAAATGATCATTGAAGATTCCGTTCTTACTCAACAAGCCATCTTACAGCAACATTTAAACTTAACACCAAATGACTCCGCGCGTTTTGCCTTCCTAGGCCCTAAAGGCTCCTATTCACATATTGCTGCTCGCCAATACTCTGCCCGACATTTTGACCAATTAGTTGAATGTAGCTGCCATAAATTCCAAGATATCTTCTCACTCGTTGAAAGTGGTCAAGCCGACTATGGTATCCTACCTATTGAAAATACCAGCTCAGGCGCCATTAACGATGTTTATGACCTATTACAGAACACCACCCTTTCAATCGTAGGTGAAATTCGACTACCAATAAACCATTGCTTGCTCACAACCGCAGGGGCTGATCTTAGCAAAATAGAGACGGTTTACAGCCATCCACAACCATTCCAACAATGTAGCCAATATTTAGCCCAATTCCCGCATTGGAAAATTGAATATTGTGATAGCACATCAACCGCAATGCAGAATGTTGCTCAACAAAACTCGCCAAATGTTGCGGCACTAGGAAGTGAAGCAGGCGGCGCGCTATATGGCTTGCAAGTGCTAGAACATAATCTTGCCAACCAACAAATTAACATGACACGCTTTATCGTTGTTGCTCAGCAAGCGATTGAGGTCACTGAGCAAGTTCCTGCAAAAACCACATTACTCATTACAACTGGTCAACAGGCCGGTGCTCTTGTTGATGCTCTAATCATCTTAAAAAATAATAAGATCATCATGAGTAAACTGGAATCACGCCCTATTAATGGTAAGCCTTGGGAAGAGATGTTCTATGTTGATGTGCATGCCAATTTACGTTCTGAAAATATGCAGCAGGCACTAAAAGAGCTGATTGCAATAACCCGTTCTGTTAAGGTGTTAGGCTGCTATCCTTCTGAAAATATTGTCCCCGTTGAACCAGAAAAAATTACGCCTTAATCTATTTTATCTATGCTGATACGTTAATAGTAAGCCAGTCATTCACATGACTGGCTTCTGACACACACTATTTACTTATTACACTGACCTATTTTCGTGAGTCGCACTTACCTGAAAATAATTAACCAGCTGTTTTAAATGCAATGCTTGCTCATTCAATGACGCTGCCGCCGCGACTGACTCCTCGACTAAACTTGCATTTTGTTGTGTCGTCACATCAAGTTGTCCAACTGCACTGTTTATTTGTAATATTCCAGCGCTCTGCTCGTGGCTAGCTTGACCTATCTCCTGAAGCCGTTGATCCATCTCTTCAACATTTTTGATCATTCCATCAATTTGCTGCTCTACATGTTCAACTAATTCCATACCTTCTTTAGTTCGTGTTAACGAATTTTCAATTAACAGACGAATATCATTTGCCGAGTTAGCACTTTTTTGGGCAAGTAACCTAACTTCACCTGCAACCACTGCAAAACCACGACCATGTTCCCCTGCCCGTGCGGCTTCAACAGATGCATTCAATGCAAGAATATTCGTTTGGAATGCAATAGAATCAATTAGATTAATAATTTCTGTCATTTGGTTAGAAGATGAATGAATAGCACGTATTTTGTTGGTTACCTCATTCATCATGCGGCCATTATTGGCTACAACAACCGCAGTGTCTGCGGCCAATTGTGTCGCTTGGTGAGTATGCTCTGCCGTATTTTGTACTGTCGATGTGATTTGTTCCATAGAACTCGCAGTCTCTTCCACAGAGGTTGCTTGCTCTTCGGTTCTTGCCGCTAGATGTTGATTTCCTGCAACAATTTGCCCCGCAGCGGCTGAAATACTTTCAGAGCCATTTTGTACTTCTTGTACAATTTCTAATAAACGCTTTTTCATTTCGACTAGCGCTCGCAATAGCACCCCAGTTTCATCTTGATTTTTTATTTCAACATGTTGTGTTAAATCCCCTTCCGCAATCGCTTGAGCAAAGCCAACGGCGGCTCCCAGAGGCCGTGTAATCGACAGGGTAATAAACCATCCCATAATACAAGCTATAACAATGCTGATAATCGCGAGGGTTATTAATAAATATTTATTAAAATGGTAATCACCATCGACAATAACGCCCGCGGCTTGCATTCTGTGATTTTGCACTTCAATAAATTGTTGTACTTTCTCGCGGTATTCACGCTGTATTGCCGATGTTTTGTTCATCATTTCATCGATAGCAGCGCTTCGATTATTGTTATTGAGAAATTCACTCAACCTAGCTTGTGACTGAAGGAATCGTTCACGAACATCATAGATCTCCGCAAGAACAGCAATAGACTGTGGATCCTTGGCATTTTCATCAAGCTCTTTGAGTAGTCGAACAACATTCGAGCTGATTTTCTTTAGTTCATTTCTGCGTCTTTCACTATCTCTATCATCCAATAAAATGAGTTCCTGTATCCCTATATAAGAATAAAAATTATCCATTAGCTGATTAGCATTAACAGTCATTGGATAATCTTTATAGATAATGTCTTGAATACCATTATTTGCCTTGTTTAAGCTAATTAAGGACAGCGCCGAGCTTAAGAGCAGAAGAAAAATAAAGAACGCAAACGCAATAAAAAGTTTTACACCAATTTTTATATCTTTCAGAGACATAGATTCCTCACCGAACTGGTCGTCATTTTATGACAGTTAATATCGGTAGATTATCGACTAACTTTATTAGTTAAATTGTTTAATTTATAAATATTCATTTTATAAATAGATATTAACAGACAAAATCAGAATAAATCGCTGAGCGACTCTAAGAATGGAATATTTTACATCATTAAAAATGGCAATAACTAAAACAAATTATAGATAGTAAAGCAGAAAGCGTACGAGCTTGAAGAGGGAATATTTTGATTTTGGTAATAAAAAAATAGCTCCTAAAATTAAATTAGAAGCTATTTTATACATTACTTACGATTGTCGTTTGCTCTTTGCAACAAGGATTGGCTTTCTTTCATAAAGTGATGTGCATCCTCACCAAACCAATCACTAACTTCATTAAATTGTCGTATAAATTCAGCCTTATCTTTACGTTCGAGCGTCTCAATCGATTGCCCTAATAACTGATAGTAACGGCGAATTAATTCAATATTTTCATCTGACGACATGATGATATCAGCATACAACTGTGGGTCTTGAGCAAATAAGCGCCCAACCATTGCAAGTTCCAACCGGTATATTGGCGATGAAAGATCGAGCAATTGCTGCAAATCAACATGTTCTTTCGCTAAGTTTTGCCCATAGGTGAAAGTAGTAAAGTGGCGCAATGCTTGAATAAAACTCATATTACGATCATGCTCACTCGCAGTGATCTTTTTCAAGCGAGCTCCCCAAACTTGTAATTGCTCAAGGAACCATTGATATGACTCAGCCCCTCTACCATCACAAAAAGCAAACACTTGTTTCGCAACGCTACCAACATCAGGACCAAACATAGGGTGTAAGCCAAGCACTGGCCCCTCATGAACAGCCAGCATTGCTTCCAAAGGTTGATGTTTTATTGACGCAATATCGATCAATACGGTTTCTTGGTTCAATTTCGGTAATTGCTTGATCACGCGCACCGTCAAATGTATCGGAACACTAATAATAACGACGCTAGCCCCTTTAACAATTGATTCTGCTTGTGCCCAATCATGTTCACCTAAAATTTTAACTTGGTAACCTGATAACGTTAGTAAGCGATTAAATAACCGCCCCATTTTACCATCACCACCAACAATCACTATTGGACCCGCATCAGGCTTTAATGTTTTAAACCCTTTATCATTTTCACGGGCATAGGATTCACGCATAATGCGCCGAAGAATATCTTCTATTAGGTCTGGGGGGATCCCCATGCGTTCGGCTTCCTGACGGCGGGCGGCCAACATACTCGCCTCCCGCTCAGGTACATAAATAGGTAAACCATGTTGGCTTTTGACTTCACCAACTTCAGCCACAAGTTGTAAGCGCTTAGCCAACAAATCTAATAACGATTTATCAACCTCATCAATTTGTTCTCTAAGATGAGATAATTCTACAGACATACCTATACCTTGTATCAGCTCGCAATTTCAAATTTTTCTGCGCGCCCTTCAAGCACAGGTAACAATGCTTGATGTAGCTTACGCAATACCGTTTCCGTTGTTTCCCAGTTAATGCAGGCATCCGTCACTGATACACCATATTTCATCTCACTACGCGGTTGCTCAGAACTTTGATTGCCTTCATGTAAATGGCTTTCCAACATAATACCGGTTATTGATTGATTCCCATTAGAAATTTGTTCAATAATTGAATCAACAACGAGTGGCTGACGACGGAAATCTTTATTAGAGTTACCGTGACTACAATCGACCATCAATGAAGGTTCTAGCCCTGCCTTTCTCATTTCAATTTCACAAGCCGCGATATCTTCAGGGCTGTAATTTGGCGTTTTACCACCGCGTAAAATAATGTGCCCATTTTCATTACCGTTGGTATGCAATAAGCTCACTTGCCCTGACTGATTAATCCCCATAAAACGGTGTGGCATAGAAGCGGCTTTCATCGCATTGATGGCTGTAGACAAGCTGCCATCCGTACCATTTTTGAACCCTACAGGCATCGATAGCCCTGATGCCATTTCACGGTGTGTTTGCGATTCTGTGGTTCTTGCACCAATTGCAGACCAGCTAAAAAGGTCACCTAAGTATTGTGGGTTATTAGGATCTAACGCTTCAGTGGCTAATGGCAGCCCCATATTGACAAGGTTGGTCAAAAGATCACGCGCAATATGTAGGCCTTTTTCCATATCAAACGAACCATCCATAAGAGGGTCGCTTATTAATCCTTTCCAACCCACTGTTGTACGAGGTTTTTCAAAATAGACACGCATCACAATATATAAACTATCACTCAGTTCAGCAGCAAGCTTCTGTAAACGTTGCCCGTATTCAATCGCCGCATCGACATCATGAATAGAACAAGGACCACATACCACGAGTAAGCGCGGGTCACGCTGATGGATAATATCAGCAATTGTTTGACGCGAAGCCGCGATGGCATGCAGATTGTTGTGACTCAGTGGAAACTTCTGTTTCAGTGCTTCAGGTGTAATCAGTACCTGTTCATCACGAATATTCACATTATTGAGTACATCTTTTTGCATGATCATTTTTATTACCTGCTTAACTTATTGTTTATATATTGTGTTTGAGTGCTTGGTTATTAACATACCATGTGACGTAAAGAATACAATCCATTAATGTAAAATATTTCCATATACGTAAATAAAAAATTACACAAACACAACATATTGATAAATAATAGATTTTAATAAAACAAACTATTGAATATCGCTTATTTATTATACAAAACCACTCTTTTAGTAAAGTTATGTTTACAAAAACAGGTAAAGCACGTAATTTAACTTAAGAGGATAATATATTAACGATTAGGTCGATAAGAAGGGAAATAAGTGACAGAGAAAGATCTAACTTCAGAAAATGATTAACAGTGAACTTATCTAAATCAATAAGGTAACAAATAGAAAGGCCCGCATAAGCGGGCCTTATCGTAACTTTCGGATGTAGCGAAAGCGTATTACTTGGCGTTCAGACGCTCTTTGATACGAGCAGCCTTACCAGAACGCTCACGCAGGTAGTACAGTTTAGCTCTACGTACGGCACCACGACGTTTAACAGCGATGCTATCTACGACAGGAGAGTGAGTTTGGAATACACGCTCAACACCTTCGCCGTTAGAAATTTTACGAACAGTGAATGCAGAGTGCAGACCGCGATTACGAATAGCAATAACCACGCCCTCAAATGCCTGCAGACGTTTCTTAGAGCCTTCTACGACCCATACCTTAACTTCCACAGTATCACCCTGACGGAATGAAGGTACGTCCTGCTTCATCTGCTCTTGTTCAAGTTGTTTAATAATGTTGCTCATAATAATTCTCTTACCCTAGGTAAACTGATATATGTTAGACAATTAATTTAATTGTCTGGATTCACTTGTTGCTCAGAACGATATTCATTTTGGAATTCGTTCAGCAACATCCTTTGCTCGTCAGTCAGAGCTAGGCTTTCCAGAAGCTCAGGTCTTCTCAGCCAGGTACGGCCAAGTGATTGCTTCATGCGCCAGCTATCTATCTTTGCATGATTCCCTGACAATAAAACATCAGGAACGTGCATGCCGTCTAAAACTTCAGGGCGGGTATAGTGAGGACAATCCAACAAGCCGTCTGCAAAAGAGTCTTCCTGAGCAGACGCCTCATGACCAAGTACCCCCGGAATGAACCGAGAAACTGAGTCTATCAACACCATCGCGGGGAGCTCCCCACCACTTAGAACGTAATCACCGATTGACCATTCTTCATCAACTTCGGTTTGTATGATCCGTTCATCAATGCCTTCATATCGACCACAAACAAGAATAAGTTTCTCATTCGTTGCCAATTCGCAAACCCCAGCTTGACTAAGTTTGCGCCCCTGAGGTGATAAATAGATGACTTTCGCACCCTCACCTGCCTCAGTTCTTGCTGTATTGATAGCATCCCTTAATGGCTGCACCATCATCAGCATGCCCGGACCACCGCCATAGGGGCGATCATCGACTGTTTTGTGTTTATCGTGAGTAAAATCTCGCGGGTTCCAACACTCCACAGACAGCAGGCCATTTTTCACTGCCCGACCAGTTACCCCGTACTCGGTTATTGCGCGGAACATTTCGGGAAACAGGCTAATTACACCAATCCACATTATTTAGTCCCACTCATAAAAACCGTTCAACCGGAGATTTAAAAACCAGGATCCCAATCAACTTCAATCAGTTTAGATTTGAGATCGACTTTCTTGATAACCTGCCCATCAAGAAACGGAACCAGCCGCTCCTTGATGCCAAACGCATCTTTTAGATTTGCCTTAATCACAATGACATCATTAGACCCGGTTTCCATCATATCGGTGATGGTACCTAGGTTATACCCTTGCAACGTCACCACTTGGCAGCCCATAAGGTCTTTCCAGTAGTATTCGTTATTATCTAACTCAGGAAGTTGCGCTGAATCCACAACAATCTCAAAATTAGTTAACAGCGTTGCTGCATCGCGGTCATCAACCCCTTTGAGTTTCAGAATGATATCTTTGTTATGGTGTTTCCAATCTTCCAGTTCGATGTGTTGCCACTGACCAGAACGTTGAATAAACCAAGGCTGATAATCAAAAATACTTTCAGCATGTTCGGTGGACGAAAAAACTTTGAGCCAACCACGAATTCCATACGCAGCGCCTAATTTACCCAACACAATTGGGTTAGTAGGAGTCGCTAGATTTGCTTGCTTGCTCATAGTTACCACCGTGACAGATTAAGCTGCTTTTTTAGCTTGTTTGACCAGTTGTGCAACACGGTCAGAAATAGTTGCGCCCAGACCAACCCAGTGCTCAACACGATCCAAGTCTAAACGCAGTTCTTCTGCTTGACCTGAAGCGATTGGGTTGAAGAAACCGATACGCTCGATGAAACGACCGTCACGCGCATTGCGGCTATCGGTTACAACGATTTGGTAGAACGGACGCTTTTTTGCGCCGCCACGAGATAAACGAATTGTTACCATAACATCCTCATTAGTTAATAAAACAACCAGACTCCATCGAGGGATAGAGTCCGGTTGTCATATAAAAAGCCCGAAAATTTTACTCACTTTGACGCAAAAATCAATCAAAAGTGCATATTCTTTCTAGCTTCATTACTTAACGCCCCGGAAAACCCGGTGGCATCATTCCTTTCATACCACGCATCATTTTAGCAAGACCGCCTTTTTTCATCTTCTTCATCATGCGTTGCATATCATCAAATTGTTTCAAAAGGCGGTTGACATCTTGAACCGTCGTACCCGACCCCGCTGCAATACGGCGTTTACGGGAGCCCTTGATAATTTCTGGTTTTTCGCGCTCTTTGCGTGTCATTGAGTTGATGATAGCTTCCATACGGATAGTAATTTTATCATCCATTTGTGACTTCACCGCATCAGGCACTTGAGACATACCGGGTATTTTACTCATCATACTCGCCATGCCACCCATATTACGCATCTGCTTTAATTGACTTAAAAAGTCGTTTAAATCAAAACCGTCACCCGTTTTCAGTTTCTTAGCTAATTTTTCAGCTTGGTCACGGTCAACTTTATGTTCAATCTCTTCGATCAGAGATAACACGTCACCCATGCCTAAAATACGGGAAGCCACACGCTCAGGATGGAAAGGCTCCAACGCATCGGTTTTTTCACCAACCCCTAAGAACTTAATTGGCTTACCGGTGATAGCACGAATAGAGAGAGCCGCACCGCCACGAGCATCACCGTCAACTTTGGTCAGAACAACCCCAGTAAGAGGCAGTGCTTCGTTAAACGCTTTTGCTGTATTTGCCGCATCCTGCCCCGTCATCGCATCGACAACAAATAGGGTTTCTACAGGCTTGATAATGCGATGGACTTCTTGGATTTCCTCCATCATCGCCTCATCAACGTGCAGGCGCCCAGCTGTATCCACAAGTAATACATCATAGAATTGCAATTGAGCATGTTTTAAAGCTTTTTGCACAATCGCCGCAGGCTTCTCTTTAACATCGGAAGGGAAGAAATCAATTCCAACTGTTTCAGCCAATGTTTCTAACTGCTTGATCGCCGCTGGACGATACACGTCAGCAGAGACCACTAAAACTTTTTTCTTTTGTTTTTCTTTTAATAGCTTACCTAGTTTTGCAACGCTGGTTGTTTTACCCGCACCTTGCAAACCTGCCATCAACACCACAGCTGGTGGTTGTGCAGAAAGGTTGAGCTGATGGTTCTCTTCCCCCATCGCTCGCGTAAGCTCATTTTGAACAATTTTGATGAACTCTTGGCCTGGCGTTAAGCTTTTATTGACATCTTGGCCAACAGCACTCTCTTTTACCTTTTGAATAAATTCACGGACAACGGGGAGCGCAACGTCTGCTTCCAGCAGAGCCATGCGAACTTCACGCAATGTATCTTTAATATTATCGTCAGTCAGACGACCACGCCCGCTGATGTTGCGCAAAGTGCGCGATAGTCTGTCAGTTAAATTATCAAACATATGTCTTAGCTCAATTCTGTTTATGGGCCTACTGTCAAAGCTAGATTTGGTTATGAATACTGCAAAATACAAGTATTGAGTGGCTCATTTCGGCAAATTTGCTTATCGGTCTTTTCAAAGCAAAATAACCACTGACAGCCACAACTGAAACCAACGCCGAAAATTTTCGTCACAGTGTATCATACCTGACGTATATTCGCTGCACCCTGTTGGAGGTTGTTTTTACAGGCCAGATACCCAAATTATCCTCATTTTTAAATGAACATGGCCTGTAAAAAGGACTCTTAAATGCGATTAACGATTAAGAAGAGGCTTATTAACAGTGCTAATGGTTGGAGCCTACAGTTGCACGCGTTATACTAGCTAACATTATCCACTAAAAATGAATAACGACACTATACTATGCCCGTATTTGCAGTCATAGCAGTTTGTACATATCTGTTCAGCATATCGCTGATCGTTCCCGGCCAGGTTCGTAAACAACCTGTCTATCGCCGGTTAGCCCTCTTATTAGCTGTTGTTGCACTGATTACCCATGCAATCACGCTAAAGTTGCTTATTTTTCGTGGAGCAGAAGGACAAAACCTCACATTGCTGAATTTAGGTTCCGCAGTTAGCCTATTAATGTGCATCATCATGACGGTGGTCGCCTACAAAGGCAAAGCGTGGTATTTGACACCTATTGTCTATAGTTTTGCCATTATTAATTTAATCCTCTCAGCCGTGATGCCAGGTGAATTTATCACCCATCTAGAAGGCAGCGTCCCGCTATTTATTCACATTGGCTTGGCCTTGCTTAGCTATGCAACCCTTTTAATTGCCGCCTTGTATGCATTCCAAGTCGCGCTTATTGACTATCAACTTAAAAATAAAACGTTCAAATTCAGAGCTGATATGCCACCAATGATGGTCATTGAGCGTAAAATGTTTCATATCACCCAAGTTGGTGTCATTCTGCTAACCTTAACTTTATGTACGGGCTTTATTTATATGGATAATATCTTTGATAAAGAGAATATTCATAAGTCTGTGTTATCAGTTGTCGCTTGGTTCGTCTATATCATTTTATTATGGGGTCATTTTCATGGAGGTTGGCGCGGAAAAAGAGTCCTATTTTTCCATGTAGCAGGCGCCTTTATCCTAACAATGGCTTTTTTCGGCAACCGGCTGATGCAACAAATTATGGTATCTTATCCATAAGATGGATAAAATAATCTTATCTATACTGCATAAGGAACCTAGTTTTGGATCACGTATCTACTGGTACGCTCATCATCATATTAATCGTTTTAATTATTATGTCAGCATACTTTTCAGCCTCAGAAACAGGTATGATGACGCTGAACCGTTATCGCTTAAAGCACCTCGCCAAACAAGGCAACCGTTCTGCAAAACGAGTTGAAAAATTACTCAGACACCCTGATAAACTGATTAGTTTGATCCTAATTGGTAATAACCTGATTAATATCGTAGCTTCGTCACTCGCGACTATTGTGGGGATGCGTTTATACGGTAACGCAGGGGTGGCAATTGCAACAGGTATTTTAACCTTCATCATCTTAGTCTTCGCTGAAGTTTTGCCTAAAACGATCGCGGCGCTATACCCAGAAAAAGTCGCTTTTCCAAGTAGCTATATTTTAAAACCTCTACAAAAAATTATGCTGCCTGTCGTTTGGGCGTTCAATAAAATTACACTGATGTTTATGTACATTTGTGGAATAAAACCCCCTGTTATACGTAGCGATGCTGTAAGTAAAGATGAGTTAAGAACTATCGTTAATGAGTCGAAAGCAAAGCTCAGTCGACGTAATCAAGACATGTTGCTATCTATCTTAGATCTTGAAAAAGTGACTGTCGGCGACATTATGCTGCCAAGAAATGAGATAGTAGGCATTGATGTTAATGATGATTGGAAATCCATTGTACGCCAATTAACTCACTCACCTCATGGGCGTATTGTACTGTATCGTGATTCACTGGATGATGCGATTGGGATCTTACGAGTACGCGAAGCCTATCGCATGATGATGGAAAAACGCGAGTTCAATAAACAAAATCTGATCAAAGCCGCCGATAATATCTATTTTATTCCAAATAGTACGCTGTTAAGTACTCAGCTAATTAATTTTCAGCATAACAAAGAGAAAATAGGCATCATTGTCGATGAGTATGGTGAGATCCAAGGTCTGATTACTGTTGAAGACATCTTAGAAGAGATCGTCGGTGACTTTACAACCTCCATGTCACCATCATTGGCTGAAGAAGTTCTACCTCAAAGCGACGGGAGTGTACTCGTTGATGGTACAGCGAATATTCGAGACCTTAACAAAGCCCTTGATTGGCACCTGCCTATCGATGGCCCAAGAACTGTGAATGGTATGGTGTTGGAAGCTATTGGGGATATACCTGAATTACAAGAGAAAATTGTTATTTCACACTACTTAGTTGAAGTATTAGAAATCAGTGACAATATTATCAAACAGGTAAAAATTACGCCTTTAAACACAAAGTCGGCGGTATCTTCCTCTTAGTAAGCACAAATAAAAACTGCACCTGTATCGAATATCAGGTGCAGTTTATCCAGAAGCTATTTATCTAAACGTGTAGTTCTGTCAACTTCTCAGCTGGTAAAGCTAGCTCATCATTTTTGTTAACACGGATTTCTGACGCTAAGACATTGCGTGCAATTTGTTGAGCTTCTTCCAGTGAATGCATTTTATAAGTGCCACACTGGTAAATATTCAGTTCAGGGATCTTCGCTTGATCTTGGACTTTCAGTACATCCTGCATTGCACTTTTCCATGCATTCGCTACGCGTTGTTCATCAGGCTCTCCAATCAAGCTCATATAAAAGCCTGTACGGCATCCCATTGGCGAGATATCAATGATCTCAACACCATCACCGTTGAGGTGATCACGCATAAAACCTGCAAATAGGTGTTCTAGTGTATGAGTACCTTTCTCTGACATCGCCTCTTTGTTAGGAACCGTGAAACGCAGGTCGAAAACTGTAATCGTATCTCCACTTGGAGTTTGCATGGTTTTCGCCACACGGACGGCAGGTGCAGCCATACGCGTATGATCTACAGTAAAACTGTCTAATAACGGCATTTCTTGACCTCCTGAAAAAATTATTTTTATTTTCAAAAAATAAATGAAACTATTTTGGAATCGCCGAGTCTTAATAAATGAAAGACGCGCAAATTTGTTATCATCCCTAATTCTCTAAGAGATTTTATATTTGGCCACTTAACGTGGCCATTTTCTTTTTAACGCCCTGCATGCTTGTGCAGATACTCTTCAAAGCTTTCGGTTTGCTCTTTCTCTAGCATAGCTTGTTTTTCAATGGAAGCTAATCGAGCTTCTTCAAACTGTGCCTCAGTGATCACCTCGTAAGGTTCACTCACCAATTGCTGATAATATTTTTCTGCCAATGCTAAGCCATAGCCACCAATGCCTTGCTCAATCATTTTATCCATCACTAAAGCAGAATATGTCAGTGTTGGATCTTCAAACATCGCAACAAATTGGTGACAAACATCACGATACTTAGCATCACAGCAAGTATCAAGGACTTCAGCTACACGGATCAGATCGTTAAATAACTGCTGCCCGACTTCGACGAGTGGCTTCATTTCACTGCCACAACCAATACCGATGACTTGCCCAGGCTTACGCCCTTCGAGGATCACTCGGTTCCAGTTTTTACGGCTACAATCCAATTCCTGAGCGTTCATTTCAGGTGCATCAGCTAACACACACCAAATTAAAAACAGGTCGAGGAAACGAGTTTGTGTTTCATCAACACCAATCGCACTGAATGGGTTAATATCTAACGCTCTTACCTCAATATATTCGATGCCACCGCGTAGCAACGCATCTGACGGCGATTCATCACCTTTAGGCACACGTTTAGGGCGTATAGGGGCATACAATTCGTTTTCAATTTGCAACACATTAGTGTTCAATTGAATGTATTTGCCCTCTTTTTTAACACCTAGTGCAGCAAACTCCTCAGATGGTTTGTAAATGGCTTTTTTCAAGCCCGCGACATAACTATCTAAGTCATTAAATGTAATGTTTAAATCGCTCTGAGATTTATTTGTATAGCCCAAATCACTCATTCTCAGTGACGTCGCATATGGCAAGTAATAAGTACCACCAGCGGTCTTTTCAAATGTGAGTTTGGTATCCCTATCTTTGAGGAACGACCCGCAAATT
This sequence comes from Providencia sp. PROV189, assembly GCF_028480065.1. Lineage (NCBI taxonomy): Bacteria > Pseudomonadati > Pseudomonadota > Gammaproteobacteria > Enterobacterales > Morganellaceae > Providencia > Providencia sp. PROV189. The sequence continues at coordinate 935 of NZ_JAMPOG010000035.1, read as the reverse complement.
GCAGGAGAAGCGCCAAATAAATAAGGAATAACCCAACCAAAGCGATAATAGTTCCTGATCAGACGTAGATAGCCATCCGAGATTTGTGCTTTGCCACTTTCAGCGTCTTTAACACCCGCCCACGCTTGCCAAAACTCAATTGGCAAGGAGAAGTTGTAATGAACGCCAGCAATGGTCTGCATTAATGCACCATAACGGTTTTTCAGCCCTTCGCGATATAAATTCTTGAAGCGGCCAACATTAGATGAGCCATATTGTGCCAGCGTGATTTTATCCTCGTTTTCGATAAAACAAGGCATGCTTAACGGCCACATCCTTTCATTATGCATCTGACGCGCCGTATAGCGATGTAAATCCCTAAGAAAAGCCAAACTATGCCCAATACTTTTATCAACAGGTGTGATGAATTCAAGTAAAGGCTCAGCAAAATCTGTCGTGATCCATTTATGTGTTAATGCTTTCCCCAACTCTTCCGGATGCAAAGTTTCAGCAATAGAACCTTCCGGAGTAACACGTAATGTTTCACGTTCAATACCACGTTGAATACCATTTAGTGCTTCTGGGTGCGCCTCTAACCATGAGAGCGCTTTAGATACGTCCGGGATCAAATCGACCTCCCGCCAGTGATGTCATTTTATTTTAGTAAGGTGCTTACTTTAGCGTAAATGGAGGAAATTGTCGCTGTTTAGATGTGTGGTTTATATAAAGCGAATCATTGAAACAGTATTAAATAAACAATAAAGCCAATAATAGGGCTAAAAAAATTTCTCTTTTGAGGGGCTTCTGATTATGGTACATCTGAAAAGATTCGAGCCTATGACCGCTCGGTTCGTAGCCGAGTACTCTATCCAACTGAGCGACGGATACAAATGCTTTTACTGCTGAACGGTGTGTTCAACACTTCACAATACTGTTTATCGAGGGGGGGTATTTGG
>NZ_JAMPOG010000034.1:0-57472 GCF_028480065.1 Providencia sp. PROV189 | reverse complement strand
TGCATTACAATATCAAACTCTACACTTCTCAATGACTACTGTTGTTTCAGTTCTTAAAAACCAAAACGCAACCCCACCAGCTTTACTTATAGGGTTAAATATGGTGCATCCGGGAGGATTCGAACCTCCGACCGCTCGGTTCGTAGCCGAGTACTCTATCCAGCTGAGCTACGGATGCAGCTTCTAAAATGGCGGTGAGGGAGGGATTCGAACCCTCGATGCAGCTTTTGACCGCATACTCCCTTAGCAGGGGAGCGCCTTCAGCCTCTCGGCCACCTCACCGTTTTTAGTCACAGGCGATTTGTTTTTGACATCTCGTCTCTGTGTGGCGCACATATTACTTTCCTCGCTTTAGAAGTCAAACAATTTTTCCAAACTTTTTACTTTTCAATGATCGTTTGCACATTTCACAAGCAAGATGATTAGTTTAGCATCGAAAATCATATTCATCACGGGGTAATTTCACAATTTTTAAGGTCGTAAAAAAACGACTCATTGTGAAATTCTATCGTGAAAATATGCTAGCAAAACATGTTAATCATCATATGCAGTGCAAGAGAAGTGGTAAGGGCCATAGAATAAAAGGCCAATTAGCCACAGGGAAGCGAGAAAAAATTAAATATAGGAAGGGATATAGATAAAAGACAAGCGTCCATCTTTGCTGTGTGGGTCAAGATATGGACGCTTATTCATTATTATTGATTGTCTGGTTGAGTCTTTTCAGCCTGGATCCGTTGATAAATTTCTTCACGGTGAACAGAAACTTCCTTTGGGGCATTGACACCAATACGAACTTGATTGCCTTTTACTCCCAGTACCGTAACTGTTACCTCATCGCCTATCATGAGTGTTTCACCAACTCGACGAGTCAGAATAAGCATTCTTTGCTCCTTGAAATATTAAAAGAGTCGGGTCTCTAGGTTTCCCCCGCTATTGTCCATCACACACCGTGAAAACGTAAAGCAATGATATACACCTAAAGCATTGATGCCATCAAGGCAATCATTTTTAATTATATACATACAAAATATAACACCACTTACAACACTTTAACAATGTTGCAACAGCGAAAGTTACCTCACGGTGTATGAGGTAACTTCCCCAGTAGCTAGAGCCGTGAAGACACCCAATCTTCTACACTTGCCATAGCTGTTGGTAACGCACTCACATCCGTACCACCAGCCTGAGCCATGTCTGGGCGCCCACCGCCTTTACCACCGACTTGTTGAGCAACATAGGATATCAAATCACCCGCCTTTATTTTAGCAGTCAAATCATTAGTTACACCAACAATTATACTGACTTTATCACCACTTGTTGTTGAAAGCACGATAATCGCTGATTTCAACTGATTTTTGAGATCATCAACCATGGTTCTCAAAAGCTTAGGTTCAGTATTATTTAATTGACTAACAAGTAATTTAACGCCTTTGATATCTTTTGCTTTGCTACTTAGTGAAGCACTTTCTTGCGATGCTTGTTGATCTTTTAATTGCAAAATCTCTTTTTCTAGCTGACGAGATTTTTCCAATGCAGACTTAACTTTTTCAACTAAGCTACTCATATCGCCTTTGAGAAGATGAGCTATCGCATTAAGTTGCTCTGACTGGCTATGAACACTTTCCAATGCGCTCTCACCTGTTGTCGCTTCAATACGACGCACACCTGCCGCTGTACCAGACTCACTGAGGATACGGAACAAACCAATATCACCAGTACGGCTTGCATGCGTACCACCACAAAGTTCGATAGAGAAATCACCGCCCATACTCAGAACACGTACGCGCTCTTCGTATTTCTCACCGAATAGTGCCATCGCACCTTTCGCTTTTGCACTCTCTAAATCCATAAGTTCCGTTTCAATTGGTGTATTCTTACGAATTTGTGCGTTAACGATATCTTCAACTTCGCGCAACTGAGCGGCTGTCATAGCCTCAAAATGTGAGAAGTCAAAGCGCAAGTATTTATCATTAACTAAAGAGCCTTTTTGTGACACATGCTCACCTAGCACTTGACGTAAAGCGGCATGTAACAAGTGAGTCGCTGAGTGATTCAGACGGATTGCATCACGTCTTTCCACATCGATTTTGGCATCAATACGATGATTAATCACCAAAGAGCCTGATTCTACCTTACCAATATGACCAATCGCTTGACCATATTTTTGGGTATCCGTCACGATAAAGCTACCGCTATCATTACGCAACAAACCTGTATCACCGACTTGACCACCTGATTCTGCGTAAAACGCCGTTTTATCAAGGATCACCAAACCTTCTTCACCTGCGTTCAGGGAATCGACTGGCTGGCCATTTTTATAGATGGCAGTTATTGTTGCTAATTGTTCATTATAGGCATAACCAGAAAATTCGCTGTGCTTTTCGACCTTAATCAGTGAATTATAGTCAGTACCAAAGCCACTTGATTCTCTAGCACGACGACGCTGGTCTTCCATTGCGCGCTCAAAGCCTTCTTCGTCAACCTTAATATTACGTTCACGACACACATCAGCGGTTAAATCCATCGGGAAACCGTATGTATCATATAAACGGAATACCGTTTCACCATCTAAGGTATCCCCTTTAAGGGCTGCTAGTTCTTCATCAAGTAGCTGTAGGCCGCGCTCTAAGGTACGAGCGAACTGTTCTTCTTCAGTTTTAAGTACTTTTTCAACAGTAGATTGCTGACGAGCCAGTTCATCCGCTGCGGACCCCATAACGTTAATGAGTGGCGCCACTAGTTTGTAGAAGAAAGTGTCTTTTGCTCCCAGCATATAACCATGACGTACTGCACGGCGAATAATACGGCGCAATACATAACCACGACCTTCGTTGGATGGAATAACACCATCACTCACGAGGAATGCACAAGAACGGATATGGTCAGCAATGACACGAAGTGATTTATTTGAAAGGTCGTTAGAACCTGTCGCTTTAGCGGCTGCTGCGATCAGCTCTTGGAAAATATCGATATCATAGTTAGAGTTGACATGCTGCAATACTGCCGCAATACGTTCAAGCCCCATCCCTGTATCCACTGACGGCTTAGGTAGTGGTTCCATCGTGCCATCGGATTGACGGTTAAACTGCATGAAAACGATGTTCCAGATTTCGATATAACGGTCACCATCTTCTTCAGGGCTTCCTGGAGGGCCACCCCAGATATGCTCACCATGATCATAGAAAATTTCGGTACATGGACCACAAGGACCTGTATCCCCCATCTGCCAGAAGTTATCAGATGCGTATGGCGCCCCTTTGTTATCACCAATACGGATAATACGATCTACAGGAATACCGACTTCTTTGTGCCAAATATCATAGGCCTCATCATCGGTCTCGTAGACGGTCACCCACAATTTTTCTTTTGGTAAGTTGAACCATTCTTTCCCAGTTAATAGCTCCCAAGCAAAGTTGATTGCATCATGTTTGAAGTAATCACCGAAGCTAAAGTTGCCAAGCATTTCAAAGAAAGTATGGTGGCGGGCTGTGTAGCCAACGTTTTCTAAATCGTTATGTTTACCACCTGCTCGCACACATCTTTGTGCTGTTGTCGCTCGGGAATATGCTCTTTTATCCAGACCAAGAAAAACATCTTTGAACTGGTTCATCCCTGCGTTAGTGAACAATAATGTTGGGTCATTGTTTGGCACTAGCGAACTGCTACTGACCACCTGATGACCTTTTGTATGAAAAAAGTCGAGAAACGCTTGACGGATCTCAGCGGTGCTTTTACTCATAATTATCCCGATTTCAAGCTGGAAACTGAATTACGAATTGTTGAGATGGAATGTAACATCACCTCTAATCAACTCTCCGATTAAAAAGTGACTGATAAGATAAAGTCTCTTTGTGTAGAAGTAAAATTTATACTCTTCATACTTCAAGTTGTAGCATGGTTGACTATGTTCACTCGTCCTAGTTACAGACATGATACATGTTCTTAGCGACTTATTTTTTTGTCGCCTCGCTGCGCCTTGAATTTTTTGTAGTATAGATACATCCATTCGTGGCTTTCATTGTAAAGCGTCTGAATATTTTCTGAAAGTATGTTTATACCTTTCAATGGGCTATTTTTCCACAGAAAAACCATTGTTCATCCCATTATAGCTCAAATGGAAAACAAAAAAACGCCACTCATTTTAGAGTGGCGTTTATAATCTTCTTATTTATCAAACTAATAAGTTCGTATTAAAATTCTTCTGGTGTCTCATCTTCATCAGTTTCACTGATATAGTCAGCCGCCGCACTGCTAAACTCACCAGTATGCGTTAAAAGCATTTCACGCAATTTTTTATCGAGTTCTTCTGCAATTTCCCGATGCTCTTTCAGATACGTTGTCGCGTTTGCTTTACCTTGACCGATTTTATCACCGTTATAGCTATACCAAGCACCGGCTTTTTCAATCAACTTATGTTTAACACCTAAGTCGATCAATTCACCATAGGTGTTAATGCCTTCACCATAAAGGATTTGGAATTCAGCCTGTTTAAATGGCGCTGCAACTTTGTTTTTAACAACTTTAACGCGTGTTTCGCTACCTACAATTTCTTCACCATTTTTGACAGCACCGATACGGCGAATATCTAAACGAACAGAAGCGTAGAATTTCAGAGCGTTACCACCTGTAGTGGTTTCAGGGTTACCAAACATAACGCCAATCTTCATACGGATTTGGTTAATGAAGATTAAAAGTGTATTCGAGTTCTTTAAGTTACCCGCTAATTTACGCATCGCCTGGCTCATCATACGAGCCGCTAAGCCCATGTGTGAGTCACCGATTTCACCTTCAATTTCAGCTTTTGGTGTTAATGCGGCCACGGAGTCAACGATAATGACATCAACAGCGCCTGAACGCGTCAGTGCATCACAAATCTCTAATGCTTGCTCACCAGTATCAGGTTGAGAACATAGAAGGTTATCGATATCAACACCCAGTTTTTTCGCATAGATTGGATCTAGTGCATGTTCAGCGTCGATAAATGCACAGGTTTTTCCGCTACGTTGTGCTGCTGCAATAACTTGCAACGTGAGTGTTGTTTTACCAGAAGATTCAGGACCATAAATTTCGACAATACGCCCTAATGGCAAACCACCTGCACCTAAAGCCACATCAAGAGATAAAGAGCCTGTTGAAATAGTTTCTACGTCCATTGAGCGGTCTTCACCAAGACGCATGATAGAGCCTTTACCAAATTGCTTTTCAATTTGACCTAACGCTGCAGCTAATGCCTTTTGTTTGTTTTCATCGATAGCCATGTTCACTCCCTTTGGTGCAATGGACTCTCCCACTGCAAATAGAACGATTGAATTCGGTTTGTTGATGATAAGTATACTGTATAATCATACAGTATCAAGAAGATTTTTAACTTAACATTTGTAAAAGTGTTTCAAGTGCATAAGCGGTTGATTGTAAACGAACTGCATTTCTATCACCTTGGAACACACAATGCTTAGTCGTAATATTAACAGTACCTGTAGAGTGTTTTTGAGCAAATCCAAACCAAACAGTACCAACCGGTTTTTCCTCACTACCGCCACCGGGACCTGCGATACCGCTGACGGAAACCGCCACATCAGCAGCGGCTTCTTTAAGTGCACCAAGCGCCATCTCCGAAACGACTTGCTCACTCACTGCGCCATACTTCTGCAATGAGGCTTCTGTCACACCGATCATCTGGTGTTTTGCCTCATTACTGTATGTCACAAACCCTCTATGAAAGTAATCCGAACTACCGGCAATATCCGTCAATACTTTTGCAATCCACCCGCCGGTACATGACTCCGCACAGGTTATCGTTTTACCTTGTTTTTTGAGGAGCTGACCAAGCTGAACGCTTAATGTTTCGAGATAACTTTCATTTTTCATTTGATTGTTTACCTTTACATGCCTATTTTTTGCGTGCGCGATCCCAGATCCACAACCCAGCAATTGCGATAGCAAATACCGAGCCAAAGCCAATACCGACACTAATCACAGACAACCCAGCTTTCATTGCCAGTGAATATAGCCCTAACATAATAAGCATGGCGCTATTTTCACCTAGGTTTTGCACCGCTATCGCGTTACCAGCCCCAACCGTTTCCTTACCTTTTTCTTGCAGTAACGCATTGAGAGGAACTACAAATAGCCCACCAAAAATCCCTAATACAGCCAAGATGGCGTAAGAAGGCATGAGTTTAGTTTGCAGAGCAAGTAATATCACCATAACGCCAATCACAATCCCTGCGGGAATACAGCGTGATACGGTTTTTAATGTAATAAATTTTGCGGCAAGCCCCGCTCCCACGACAATACCGACGGCAACCGCGGCATTTAGGTAGGTTGGCGTTGCATTATCTTGTAAGCCTAATGCGATAGGAACCCATGCCACTAATAAGAAGCGTAAAGTGACACCCGCGCCCCAAAACATACTAGTTCCGACCAATGAAAAGCGGCTTTCTTGGTTTGCCCACAGCGTGCGGCAGGCTGTCCAAAAATCAATAAATAGTTTTTTAAAATGCCAGCCTTTACCAGGGCGAGCGGCAACTAATCGAGGAATATAAAAATTGGCAATTACCGCTAACGCATAAAGCACAGCACAGGTCGCAAGGGCTAATATTAGGCTAACATCAGATAAAATACCGCCAACAACTGAGCCAACTAATATAGCGGCGATTGTTGATGCTTCCATAACGCCGTTTGCTTTTACTAAGTTATCGCCACTGGTTAGTTCACCTAAGATACCGTATTTTGCAGGGGAATATGATGCTGCGCCAATCCCAACAAGCCCATAACAAAGGAATGGGTTAAGACCCAAGCAGATCCCCAGCGCGCCAATAAACTTAAACAAGTTTGAAACTAACATGACACGCCCTTTCGAGAAGCGATCAGCAACTTGCCCTACAAATGGCGCTAAGATGATATAGGTAAATACAAAGACCATCTGTAATACGGGATGGCTCCATTCAGGATAAAACTCCGCTTTTAACTGGGCTAAAATGGCAAATAACAGCGCATTATCAGCAAAAGCGGAAAGAAACTGCGAAGCCAGAACCGCTTTCATCCCTCGGCTCATGAGTGGCGCATTGACATCTTGCATACCTTCAATCCTCTAACGCCATCTGTTTAAGCGTAACGAAATCTGTTTTACCCGTTCCGAGCACTGGTAACTCTTTTACAACACGAATATCCCGCGGCACAGCTAATTCGGTTAAGCCCTTACTTTTTGCGGCAGATGAAAGTGCACTTCTATCCAGCTCTTTATCTGTAGTAAACAGGACCAATGCCTCGCCTTTACTGCTATCCGGTTTCGTAACCACAGCATGATGGGCGTTTGGCGACAAACTGAATACCATCTGTTCAATACTTTCGAGTGAAACCATTTCACCAGCAAGCTTCGCAAATCTTTTGACACGGCCTTTAATCGTGCAGTAATTGAGTTCATCAAGTACGACGATATCACCTGTGTCATACCATCCTTCTTCTTGCTCACCATGCTGGTTTTCTGCCGATGGTTTTTCAAGAACGCCGGGCGCTTCAACACGCAAATACCCTTTCATGATATTTGGCCCTTTGAGCTGCAACTTGCCTCCATTTTCAATCCCGGAAATTGGGATAATACGGGAGTCCATTTGTGGCAATATTTGCCCTACCGTGCCTTCTTTAGAGGCCATCGGAACATTGATAGAGACAATAGGCGCACACTCAGTCACACCATAACCTTCAAGAATACGAATGCCGAATTTATCAAACCAAATCTTCTTGGTGCTATCTGATAATTTTTCGGCACCCGCAACGACATAGCGTAATCGTGCAAAATCATATTGATGAGCAAAACGTGCGTAGTTAGCCAAAAATGTTGATGTGCCAAATAACACAGTGCAATTTTTGTCATACACTAATTCAGGGATAACTCGGTAATGGAGTGGGCTTGGGTATAAAAAGACCCGGCTTCCTGAAAAGAGAGGAATAAACAGCCCAACCGTTAACCCAAAAGCGTGAAAGAGTGGCAACGATGACATAAAACGGTCACGAGGCGTAAAGTCTGCGATGGTTTTAATTTGCTCAACGTTTGCCATAAGGCTAGCGTGGCTGTGCACAACCCCTTTTGGCGTACCTTCTGAACCAGAAGTAAACAGTACTAATGCTTCATCTTCAGCCTTACGAGGAATCACAGCCTTAGCTGGCATTAATAGGTGTTTAACTATCCATAATTTATCTTGCCAAGTTACGGTATCTTTTAAATCTTCAAGGTAAATCCAATTTGCTTCAGTAACTTGCTCTGGAATATGGGTTAAATTGCCTTTTTCAAGAAATTGTCGTGACGTAAAGATAACTTTTGCTTGAGAAGCTTTAAGTGCATTACGAATACCATGGCTACCCGCCGTATAATTCAGCATGGCAGGAACTCGTCCACGCATTAAAGCCCCGAAAATAGCGGCCGCCGTCACTGTTGTATTTGGTAATAATAGGCCAATACGCTCATTTTCATGGGTATAACGTTCGATTATTCGCCCAACGCCTAACGATTTTTTCAACAGCGTTTGGTAGTTATCTTCTTTAAAATTAATATCTTCAATACATGGCGAACGGCGCCCAAAGCGTTTTACGCTCTGAATAAATTCTTCAACCAGTGTGACTTGAGGACGGCAAGCCATACGTGCTGACTTCATAATGCTATATAAATGAATACCTGCTAAACGACGGCGTTCAATCGCTTTTGCCGCTTCAGGCATAGGGATAGTTTCAGCGGGTAAAATATGCAGAGTGATTTGAGGAAACCATTTCAAAGGAATAATACCTTTTAGGCGGCTAAAATAACTCCTTTCAGCGCCTTCAATGCGAATAGGTACCACTTTTGCCCCTGATTTTGCCGCAACAAATGCCGCACCGTCATAAATTTTCATCAGCGAGCCGTGAACGCTGATACGCCCTTCAGGGAAAATAACGATTGGACGGCCTTTTTCAACTTCTTTGACTAGTTTGCGGATCCCCAGAGGGTTTGCCGGATCAAGAGGAACAATATCAGCATAAGGTTTTAGTAGTTTGATCATTCTCGGTGTTGCAACAGTCGAATAAACTGCAAACACAGGCTTGATAGGTAAAAACAGCGCAATTAATATCCCATCAATGAATGAAACATGGTTAGGTGTAATTAGACATTTGTCTTGATATAACTCTTTTTCGTCTCCCAGTACGCGGATACGAAATAAAAATCTAAGTACTGCCCTGAGCATATTTGCCAGCATAATAAATCCCTATGTTTTGTCTTCTTTTATCATTCCAACAGATAATTATGTCTTGAAAACCAGAATTAAGCTAAGTAGTTTACTCCTAAAGTGCCTTGAAGCACGATGCTTTTAAGCCAAATTTGTTAATTGAGTGATAATTGTCTCGACGGGCAGCTCCGCATCAATCACATAATGTGCGGTTGCTTGATAAAGAGGCTCCCTTTGTGACATGACCTCTTCAATTTCTTCTAATATTGATTTGCCTGTTAAGCTTGGACGTTGATCAGCTTGCGGCTCTGCTGCTAGTCTCGCCGCCAAAACCTCTGGTTTCGCGCTCAAATAGATCACCGTGCCATTATCACGCATCACACGTTGGTTTTCTTCAGATAGGATAATGCCGCCCCCCGTCGATACCACGGCATCTGGATCGGCTATCGATTTTAATACTTCACTTTCTAAGTGACGAAAGTATTCCCAGCCATGTTGTTCTACTATCCGCGCAATACTGGTTCCTGCACGTTCAACAATCAATTTATCGGTATCAATGAATTGACATGCTTTATAATCAGCCAATCGCCTACCGATTGTTGTTTTCCCTGAACCTCTCGGACCTATTATGTAAAACATTTTGATTCATCCCATTGTCATGATCATTACGAGGCATACGCTACGCGTTATAGATTTTTTAGTCTCAAAACAACCAATAATCATAAAAACAAAGCCACACGCTAAGTGTGGCCTAATTATTATTATTTAACTTTTAAGCTCGGTTAAGGAAGTCTCCATAACCAATCCATTTGTATGTCGTCAAGGCATCTAATCCCATTGGACCACGAGAATGCAGTTTTTGTGTACTCACAGCAACTTCAGCGCCTAGTCCAAATTGACCTCCGTCGGTAAACCGAGTACTTGCATTGACATACACTGCCGCAGAATCTACACGTAGGACAAAGTAGTCAGCTTGGCGGATAGATTCCGTTAAAATAGCATCGGAGTGTGCGGTGCCATAGGTTCGAATATGGTCGATTGCCGCATCAATTCCCGAGACAATTTCAACATTCAGATCGAGTGATAACCACTCATCCACTAAGTTTTCAGGCGTGACATCGACCACTTTTGCAGGCCCTTTTTGCAAGTACGGCATAGCTTGCTTGCTGGCATGTAAAGTGACCTGCTGTTCAGCCATTTTTTGGCTTAGTAGAGGTAAAAACGCCGCCGCAATTTTTTCATGAACCAATACGGTTTCAAGTGAATTACAAGCGCTTGGACGTTGGACTTTTGCATTAATCAGCACGTTGATTGCTTTATCAAAATCAACTGATTCATCAACAAATGTGTGACAAACACCAATCCCACCGGTGATCACAGGGATCGTCGATTGCTCACGACACAATTTATGTAGCCCTGCTCCACCTCTTGGGATCAGCATATCAACATAACGATCTAATTTGAGTAGCTGCGCCACTAATTCACGATCAGGGTTATTAATCGCTTGAATAGCATTCGCCGATATGCCGCTATTTTTTAATGCTTTTTGGATCACGTCTGTGATAGCCAAATTGGTATTATGCGTTTCTTTACCACCACGTAAAATAGCCGCGTTACCTGTTTTTAAGCATAAAGCAGCCACGTCAACGGTCACATTTGGGCGAGCTTCATAGATCACCCCAACAACCCCTAGTGGCACACGGCGACGTTGTAAATTTAAACCGCTATCCAACAGATTGCCATCAATCACTTGCCCGACAGGATCGGCTAATTGGCACACTTTTCTAACATCATCCGCGATATTTTTTAGGCGCTCTGGCGTTAGTAATAAACGATCTTGCAGTGCAGGCGACATCCCATTTGCACGAGCTTGTTCTATGTCTTTTTCGTTAGCGGCAAGAATCGCTGCACTTTCTTGTTCCAGTAGATCAGCAATTTGCTCTAAAGCCGCATTTTTTTGTTTTGTACTTAATTGGGCGAGTTGCCATGAGGCTTCACGAGCCGATTTTCCCATTTGTTCTAACATAATTAACCCACTATCATATCGTCGCGGTGGACAGCTACAGAGCCATGTTCATAGCCCAGTATGCGGCCTATTTCCTGTGAATGATGGCCCGCAATCATTCTTAAAGCGTCACTATTATAATGAGTGACCCCGTGAGCAAGATCTTTACCTGCCATATTCCGTATCCGTACAACGGCACCACGGGAAAAATCACCTTCAATTTTTTTGATGCCTTTCGGCAGTAAGGAGCTTCCTTTTTCCATAATAGCAAGTTGAGCGCCATCATCGATATATATATCGCCAGCCGCTGGAGCACCAAAGATCCAACGCTTGCGGTTTTCCATTGGGTTTTTCTGCCCATAAAACCGCGTGCCTACTGGAATATCTTCAATCACCGCGTTGATCACATCTGGCTTATTACCTGCCGCAATAATGACATCTATTCCTGCTCTTCCTGCAACATCGGCGGCTTGCAACTTAGTTGCCATCCCCCCCGTCCCCAGACCAGTAACACTTCCCCCCGCCATTTCACGCAATTCATCATTGATGCCATACACTTCTGGGATCAGTTTTGCATTCGGGTTACTACGAGGGTCAGAATCAAATAACCCTTCAATATCTGTCAATAATAGCAATTTGTCAGCATCACCAAGGATAGCGGCAAGGGCTGATAAATTATCATTATCCCCCACTTTAATTTCAGCGGTTGCGACAGCATCATTCTCATTAATCACAGGCACAATGCCATTATCAAGCAGAGCCTGCAATGTATCTCGGGCATTCAAAAAGCGCTCTCTGTCTTCCAGATCGGCCCGTGTCAACAGCATCTGCCCAATATGAATACCATAAATAGAGAATAGACGTTCCCATAACTGAATAAGGCGGCTTTGCCCTACCGCTGCAAGAAGCTGCTTCGACGCGATTGTCGCTGGAAGTTCGGGGTAATTAAGGTGTTCACGACCAGCAGCGATAGCGCCAGACGTGACAATAATAATACGATGCCCTTTTTGATATTGTTGCGCACACTGCCTGACTAACTCAACAATATGAGCTTGGTTCAATTGCCGTGAGCCTCCGGTCAATACACTAGTGCCTAATTTAACAACAAGTGTCTGGCTATTTTTCATCATTTTTCTGCCATTAAAATTAATCAATACAAATTAGGTATCATTTTTATCAGTTGGAGCGCGTTATGCCAACAGGCATAACGCTAAATTCAACAAAAGTTGGCTTAAAACAATTTTATGCGCTTAATTCCAATTTAAATTCTGCCATTTTTGCGGAAGGAAACAAAGATAGCTCAAGCTCAGAAAGTTGTTTGGAAAGGGATTGATGGAAGGATATGAGGTTCTGCTCAATGATATCAAGGGTTGCATTATCTTTCAGTGGCTTATCTTGCCAAGTACCATGAACATTGTACAAGCCCAAATGGTATGAATACTCAAACCCATCTTCATTTGGTGATAATAGCATCCACCAGCCCCAAAACTCGCGTCTTTCTGGTGCTGAATTGACATTAACGCAAACAGTCAGGCTATCGAAAAAATAGCAACCATCTAAACATTGCTTTTCTCGTAGATAAGGTCCTAAAGCAGAAAACTTCTTTAAATACTTCCCATTAGAGTAATCAGTAGGTAACGCCATGTAAGGATCTCCTTTTTGAGAAGATCCCTTTTTAACAAAAGTTAAAAAATAATCAAGTTATTAAATAAAATTAAACAATTTTACTTTTTAACCAATCTGTTGTTTCACTCAGTGACTTTTGGAAGTTTTCAAAAACAGGTGTCTCTGGCAGGGTTAATATATGGCTATCCATTGATGAACGCCTGATCAAATCGGATTCTGCTTTAGGACTATAAATATCACCTTTCCAATAAACCGACATCATAGGCACACGACAACGACGCCCTAAAAGCCCTTGATTTTTTAATGAATAGCAACTTAATTCATGCCGTAATGCCGCACCATCAACATGATAAATTCCTAAACGACTGGCGAAAACATCCAGCTCCATACGTGGAATATCGCGCTGATATTTTTCTTCATGCAATAAACTGTGTACAACTGGCCCTAAGACAGCGACAGCTTTGATTTTATCAGGGCACATATAGGCAAGCCTTAAAGCGACATTGGCGCCAAAGCGCAATCCAACAAGGCCAAAGCGTGTATGGTCTATCCATGGGATTGTGTTTAGCTGGCGAACCACTTGTTCATGGAGTTCACTGGTTTCTTGGGATAGCTTATATTTAATTGAATAGCCAATTGACGGCATATCTAATGTCAACATGGCAATACCAAGTGGCTCAAGGTAGTCACGGAAAAAACGGCAATAGTCGATTTGTAAACTATCCAGCGTTCCACATACCATGACTGTCGGATAAGGCCCCTGACCCGTTGAAGGGATATGTAAAAAGCCACATACCTCTTTATTACCATCGACCTTAAACGCGATTTTTTTCAGTTTATAAAGCGAAAATTGTGCGGCGCTATCATAGGCTTTGCATGCCAAGAGAATCGCTTGATCCGCTAATTCATCGCCTTTTATAAAAGGGTAAGCGGCAATACTGTACAAATTGGCAGCACGCAACCATGCCCGACTGGCTTTTTCTCCTCCTTCAAACTGCAAGGCTTTTTGTTGCCATTGCATGGCTTGATGAGACCACTCAAAGCACCAGTTACCGCGACGATTACCAATGATGGTATCAAGTAAATGTTCATCGCTACGTTCGGCTTCTGTTACCGCAATACGGCTCAAAACCTCTTCAATTTCTAAAGCGTCAATACCACGCCAAATCCACAACAAGCGATTGATCATACGATACCAGCCCGCGTGCTGGGCACCACTTAATGCCGAATGGCTATTGACAATAGGGGCGCTATAAGCGGAGTAAGAAACTAATGTTGATGTTTCAGTTTGCTTAACTTTTGGCTTGAACAGTTTTTCGGAGAGATTTTGTTGAGTCATCCTGATAACCTGTCGGTTGAGCTAAAATAAAAAGGGAATGCCATTGCATCCCCCTTATCATAACGTTTCGTGTTTAATTTTATTAGGTAATAATGTTTTAAGCATCATAATAAAGGGCACACCCCATATTAGCGCTATTTTTACCTGTCATTTAGATCTAACTCAAAACCGTTATGGTTTATTTATCTTGCTCACACAAAGGCTTTACAAACACCACGCCCATATCCCATGGCTGTTCAATCCACGTGTTTTGTGGAATATCAACGACATAATCATCCACCAATGGGCGGCCTGCTGGTTTTGCAAAAATTGTCACAAAATGTGCTTTCGGGTACATATCACGAATGGCTTTTGCAGTACCACCAGTGTCAACGAGGTCGTCAATGACAATGAAACCTTCCCCATCACCTTCGGCACGTTTAATGACTTTCAATTCACGCTGGTTGTCATGGTCATAGCTGGAGATGCATACGGTATCAACATGGCGGATACCCAATTCACGTGCAAGAAGTGCACCTGGTACAAGGCCACCACGGCTAACCGCGATAATGCCGGTCCATTGTTCGACTGGTAATAAACGTTGTGCGAGTTTACGGGCATGTATTTGCAACATATCCCACGTTACGACATATTTTTCGCTCATAAAATTCGGGTCCCGACTGCTGAGTAATACTGAAATGTGTCTTGCGGAAAAAAGGTTGCGCGAGATTATAGTGATTTGACACAGCAAAAACCAGCAAAAACGGACAATTGTGATGAATTAATATGATTTACACTGACTATTTATAACAATTAGGTGTATGCTGAGAAAATCAATCGTGTGGCCTGAATATCTGTGCCACACCTTTTAAGCAGAATAAGTAGCTAAAAATAAATAAGACCAAAGTCGCTTAAGGAGATCTAACGTGTCTGAACTAGCCAAATTGTCACCACAGCCATTATGGGATATTTTTGCCAAAATTTGTTCAATTCCCCATCCTTCTCATCATGAAGAAGCGCTAGCAACACACATTATCGAATGGTCAAAACAAAAAGGGTTTCATGTAGAACGTGACCAAGTTGGTAATATCTTGATCCGCAAAGCGGCAACACCTGGCTATGAAAATCGTAAACCTGTTGTGCTGCAAGCACACTTAGATATGGTTCCGCAGAAAAATAATGACACGGTACATGATTTTACCAAAGATCCTATCCGCCCTTACGTTGATGGAGAGTGGGTCACGGCAGAAGGCACAACTTTAGGTGCAGATAACGGTATCGGAATGGCATCTACCCTTGCGGTGCTAGCAGATGATAGCGTTGAACATGGGCCACTTGAAGTACTGTTAACCATGACCGAAGAAACAGGCATGGACGGTGCTTTTGGCTTACAAGCAGGTTGGCTACAAGCGGATATTCTGATCAATACTGACTCAGAAGAAGAAGGCGAAATCTATATGGGTTGCGCGGGTGGTGTTGATTTTACAACAACATTTGACCTCACTCGTGAAGCCGTACCGCAAGGCTACAAAACCTTCACCATGACATTAAAAGGCTTAAAAGGCGGTCACTCTGGTGGTGATGTTCATTTAGGTTTAGGTAATGCTAACAAGCTGTTGGCACGCTTCCTTGCGGGCCACCAAGAAGAGCTTGGTTTAAAACTGTTAGAATTCACTGGGGGAACCGTTCGTAATGCTATCCCTCGTGAAGGGCATGTGATTATCGCTGTTCCAGCGGATAAAGTCGCTGAACTAACAGCCCTAAGAGCACGCTATGAAGACATCTTAAAAAATGAACTGGCCGTTGTTGAGCCAAACTTAGTTCTTTTATTAGAAGAAACTCAAAGCAACTTGAAAGCGCTGACTGAAGAGTGCCAAAAACGCTTTGTGTTCTTCTTAAATGCGGCGCCAAATGGCGTGATCCGCATGAGCGATGTCGCAAAAGGTGTGGTAGAAACCTCACTTAACGAAGGCGTTGTCACGATGACGGAAGAGAAAGCCGAAGTGATTTTCCTCGTTCGTTCATTAATCGACAGCGGTAAAAACTATGTCGTGAATATGCTGACATCGGTGAGCAAGCTCGCACAAGCACAATACCGTGCAGAAGGCAGCTACCCAGGTTGGCAACCCGATGCAGACTCACCCGTTATGCATTTAGTTAGCGAAACTTACCAAAAACTGTTTGGTAAAATTCCTAATGTAATGGTGATCCATGCAGGTCTGGAATGTGGTCTATTCAAGAAGCCTTACCCTGATATGGATATGGTCTCTATTGGGCCAACCATTCGTGGTGCGCACTCACCTGATGAGCGAGTACATATCGCCAGTGTTGGTGAATACTGGAAATTATTAACAGCGGTCTTAAAAGCGATCCCTGTTAAAAATTAATTGTTTCTTCAAATACCCGTCTTAATGAACGGTCTAGCTTTATGGGATCAGCGTCATTAATGGCGGGTGTTTTTTAGAAATCTAGTAATAATTGCCTTTCTATCTGTGGGCTTAATAACGTTACATGCAGGCCCACTAGCCTAACACCTCGATCTTTACGGCGATGCTCCCACACTTGCTTAGCTAATGATATTAAGTCTTGCTTGTCTAAAATGGGATAAGCATGCTCTTGAGTTGTTTGCTGAAAGTCATTAAATTTCATTTTTATCCCTTGCCGAGCAATACGGCGGTCCGGTTTCACTTTCATAAGCCTGACTTCCAACTCTTCATATAATTGATTAAGTAATGGTAAGCAATCTTCCCAATGTTGAATATCTTCTGCCAGTGTGCGTTCGACACCAACAGATTTACGTAGCCTATCGGGATTGACTGAGCGTTCATCAATTCCATGGCAACGCTCCCACAGGACTTGACCAAATTTCCCCATCACTTTGATTAAGTTAACCACATCATAACTTTGTACATCACCACAAGTTTCTAGCCCCATATCGAGTAATTTTTGTGCGGTTACCTTCCCTACCCCAGGAATTTTCTTTAATGGCAATGACCAAACAAAGTCGGGCAACGCTTGAGGCGTGATCACGTATTGGCCATTCGGTTTATTTAGATCAGACGCTATCTTGGCTAAAAACTTTATTGGGGCTATCCCTGCCGAAGCAGTGAGTTGCAGTTCATCAAAAATTTGCTGGCGAATGGCTTGGGCAATCAATGTCGCTGAGCCATGGTAATGCTCACACTCACTGACATCCAAATAAGCTTCATCCCAAGAAAGAGGCTCTATTAAATCCGTATACTGGGAAAAGATTTTATGAATGTGTAAAGAGGTTTCTTTATAAAGGGCCATCCTACCCGGTACAACTTTCAGATGAGGGCACAACCTTAATGCAACCGCCGTTGACATGGCGCTATGTACGCCATAACGCCTCGCTTCATAATTCGCGGTACTGATGACACCACGGCGGTCAGCACTCCCACCGACGGCAATTGGAATATTGCGCAAACTTGGGTCATCACGCATTTCTATCGCTGCGTAGAAGCAGTCCATATCGATATGAATTATTTTACGCATAGCAATCTGATCGACAAACAACACTGTTCAAATATACAGTATATTTATAGGATGTGCAATTATTCCTCAAGCAAGCAACATAGATGAAAATAATTATTATTTTTATTACCCGAAAAACCACCTCAAAACGACTCATTAAAGATGTTTATAGAATGGTTAATTAGTAGGAAAATAATGAATAAAAATTATATTTCATGGTTTAAAATCAATAACTCTACACATCTCTTTTTATCAACATTTAATCACCTTTCTCTGGCTGGATTACTTGTTGTTACCTCCTCTGCATTTGGGCAAAGTGCATCGGAAGAGGTTAAACAGACAAAACAACAAGATGATGTCGTTCAATTCCCCGCGCTCTCTGTTGTTGGTAATTTAAATTCCAGTGTCGGTGCCGGTAGCTCTGTATTAAAACTGAAGGATATTGAGCGTACTCAAGCTAATAACCTTGCAGAATTAGTTGATCAGCTACCGGGGGTCTCCTCATCAGGTTCACCTCGCCCCGGTGGACAAACCCTAAATATTTGGGGCATGGGCGATGTGGAAGATGTCAAAGTGACCCTTGATGATGCCCCTAAAGGGTTTGAAAAATATCGCCAAGGCTCTGTGTTTATCGAGCCTGAGCTGATTAAACGCATTGACGTTGATAAAGGACCACATAATATTATGGATGGTAATGGTGGTTTCGGCGGAACCGTTAAAATTACCACCAAAGATCCCGCAGACTTACTACTTGCCGATCAACATTTTGGCGCTATGTTCAAATATAGCTATCACACTAATGATCGCCAAAATATTTACAGTTCAGCACTATATGGTAAAACATTAAATGGCGTTGCAGATGGTTTGCTGTATATCAGTAAACGAAAAGGGGATGATTTACGCCGCCCCGATGGCACTCGATTTGGCTTTTCGCAAGCTGACCAACTCTCTTATTTACTGAAAACCAACCTTTATCTCAATGATGAACACACGCTCAGTCTATCGGCAATGCGCTCCGAATCGGATAACTTAGTTCCTTGGGCAGCCAAACGAGATGAGTTAGCAACACCAACGCAAAAAGAGATTGAGCAATATGGTTTTGACGGTGCGATAAAACGCAAATTGGTCCAACGGGATCAACAAGATCAAAACTATAGTGTGAAATGGAATTATATCCCTGAAAATAGTGATTGGATAAACCTAACGACAACTTATGCTTGGTCTAAGAGTCAACAGCATGATACCCGACCAGAAAATGCTTCAAAATACTTAACCTCCAGCTTAGGGAATAAAAGTTGGGTTGACTATACCGATCAGCTATTTGATATCCTTAATGAAAATCTATTTGATACTGGTCGTTTAGAACATCAACTTACTATAGGTGCTCGTTGGCATAAAAATGATCGCGGTATTTTGATGTTTGATGCGGGAAAAGCGAAAAACCCTAAATATAACTATGGTTATTATCAGCCACAATTTATGCCAGCAGGTGTTCAAGAAACCACTAGTGTATATCTCCAAGATGCGATTAGTTGGCACACACTCACTGTCACACCGGGCTTACGTTATGACTATGTGCAGAACAAAGGTAAAGGAAACTTAGCCGCAACCTATATGGAGCAAGACCCGCTAATTGGTCATGACTACCGTTCTGTCACTTATAGTGGTATTTCACCTCACTTAGGCATTCTTTGGAAAACGACACCGAATCTCACTTTATTCGGGGATGTTAGCCGCACATGGCGTGCACCTGTTATTGATGAACAATATGAGGTGCAATTTGCCAATAGTAGTTTAACCGGAAGTAGTCGAAACTTGGGTAAGGAGCGCATGGATGGGGTACGTTTAGGCGCAATACTCGACTTTGATCAAGTCATACAGGCCAATGATCAGCTGCAAATACGAACCACGCTTTTTCGTAACAGAGGAAAGGATGAGATATTCCGCCGCCGTGGTGAATACTGTGAAGCCAAGAAAAATGGTACTGGCGATTGTGGTCGCCCCTTATCCAATTACCGTAACTTACCCGGTTACACCATTGAGGGCTTAGAAATTGAGCTATTTTATGATAGCCCGAATGTATTCGGTAAAATGGCCTACTCCGCCATCAAGGGTGAACGTGACGCTTCCCCTCGAGACCCTTGGTTTGGGCAAAAAACATGGATTGGTGAGATCCCACCAGATACTTTACATGTTATGTTGGGGTATAAACTCCCTCAATGGAATGCCAACTTTGGTCTCACCGGTGACTTTGTTGGTCATCAAGTCCGCTCTCCCGCAGATAGAGATCCTAAAGCCGATTCATGGGGATACCCAAAGTCGAAAGGCTATGCACTCTATGGTGCATTTGCGCAATGGCAGCCTGAATTTATTCCAGATACCAATATTAGAGTGACCGCGACTAACCTCTTTGACCGTGACTACTATCCCTACTTAGGGGAGTCTGTCTCAGGCGTTGGTCGTGATGTTCGCTTAAGTATCACCAAGTACTTCTAAGCAATCGATGGACTCTCATCTCTGAGAGTCCATAATTGACAATAAAATAAAAATGATAATAATAATTATTTTTATTTATGACAACACACACTCCCTCTATAGAAAATAGCGACTTGGCAGAAGAAAGCCAACTTTTGCAACAGCACGCCCCTAGCCTATTTCGCTATATTCTTGCGCGCACACCTGATAGCGATATCGCAAACGAAATTTTACAGGATGTCTTTGTTCATACGATTGAAACATATCGCTGCCAAACTTTGCAATTTCCGAGAGCCTTTATGTACACACTGGCACAACGCAACATCGCCAATTTTTATCGTCGGCAACGCATCGAAGCGGAATATCAACGTTTGCTGGTGGAGCCTGAGCCAGAGTGGAATTTAGAAACTCAGTTAGTAGTCGAAGAGCAATTGCAATTACTGTCTGAGCAACTTGCCAAACTACCTGAAAATATGGAACAAGCTTATTTACTCGCGCAATTTGAAGGGATGACTTACCAACAAATTGCAACTCAGTTAAAAGTTAGTCCTAATTCAATCAAGTACTACTTACAAGTAGCAAGAAAAGTATTACAAAAAGAGCTCACTGAAACGTATTTAACTCATTGAGATAACTATTATTATAGGTAATAAATATGACAAAAACAGCAATGCCATCTATTAAAAAAGGGGTGGCTATCAGTTTATTGTTTCTTGCCAGCTACAGTGCAGCCGCTCAATCACCACAAATTGTTGCCCATAGAGCAGGAACGGCAGATGCGCCAGAAAATACGCTTTATGCAATTGAACTGGCTAAAAAAAATAGCGCCGATATTATTTGGCTAACCGTCCAACTCTCTAAAGATAATCAACTTGTTCTATATCGGCCAAGCCAGTTAGAGGCATTAACCGATAAAAAAGGGGTTATTTCCGATTACTCCGCTCAACAACTCACAACGTTCAATGCCGCCCATCAATTTAATAAAAAGGCTCATTTTCAATTACCTTTACAGCAAACCACGATCCCAACACTTGGATCCATTCTTAAAAAATATCCAGATACTGCGTTTTATATTGATTTAAAATCACCTGACGCCGATCCAGATACTCAAGCAGAAGCGGTGTACTCCCTGCTCGAAAAAAATAATGCTTTTAAAAATACTCGGTTTTATTCAACCAATGATGCATTTGTAAAAGCTCTAACCAAGCGCTCCGATAAAATTAATACCTTTGAAAGCCGTGATGAAACACGCACTATCTTAGCGAATAGCGCGATGAATCATCATTGTTCAGTCAGCAGTGATGCACAATCTAAATCGCGTTGGTATGGCTTTGAATTACACCGTAAAGTCGAGGTTGTAGAGAAATATACGTTAGGAGAGGCTCGCTCACCTGCAACGTTGTCATGGGATAAAGAAGCCATTGATTGCTTTAGAAAAAATGGTCAGGCCTACATTGTTCTATTTGGTGTCAATAGTGCGGCAGATTATCAATTAGCTAAAGAAATTGGTGCGGATGCCGTGATGGTTGATTCCCCTAAAACTTTTAAAAGCGAAATCATTAAGTAAATTTTAGCTGGCTTTATCTAATCGGTTTTACGTTAAAGCTATCTGTCTTAATTAGACCGCCAAATAAAAAATAAGCCTTAACTGTGAATGTTCGCAGTTAAGGCTGTCATCATACTAATATCGACTATTTAAATAATGCGGTGTTTTTCAAGTGCCTTTTGGCGAGCCTCTTCCCGTGCCATACGTTTTTTACGGGCAGCGCAAGGTTCAGGGCAATCACAGACTTTTTCAACACCAATACTGCTTAACCCACCACAGCTACCTTGAATACTTTTGCGCTTAATAATATACCCTAGTGACATACCGAGAAATGCCAGTAGGAATAGGACGAAAGCTGCAATAAAAACATTTAGCATTCTTACATCCTCCTAATTACTGCTTTTTCTGTAAAAATGGCTCGAATGCCTTAGTATAACGCTCTTCAAAGCCTTTTTCTGTCTTAATGATCATAAACACAGGAATATCGAGCTTTTCAGCTAAGGCAAAACCTTCAACAGGCCCTAATACATTAAGCCCAGTCGATAGCCCATCAGCACTCATGCAAGTTGGTGCCAGTACCGTAATCGAAACGAGGTTATGTTTAATTGGCATCCCTGTTTTCGGGTCGATGGTATGAGAGAAGCGCACACCGTCTTGTTCAAAATAGTTGCGATAATCACCAGAGGTAGCAATAGACATATCACCAGGTTCAATCACTTCCTGAGCCGTTTGGTTTACGCCATCGGTTTGTGGTTTTTCAATCGCAATCCGCCAAGGTGCACCTTTACCATTTTTCCCTTTTGTACGTACTTCACCACCAATATCAACCATATAATTATTGATATTAATTGACTCCAAGTATTCAGCTACAACATCAACGCCATAGCCTTTTGCTATCGAAGAAAGGTCGACGTACAATTCAGGGATAGTTTTAATTAAGTTATTGCCCTGCACAGACAGCTTTTCTATACCAACCCATGCACGACGTTTCTCCAATTCACTATCTGTTGGTGCTTTGGTTACTCGCCCTTCTGGCCCAAAGCCCCATAAATTGACTAACGGCCCTACCGTGACATCTAATGCACCATTAGTTAATTCATTAATGCGTATGGCTTCTTTAACAACTTTCGCTGTTGCTGCTGAAACAGGAAAAGGAACATTAACCTCTTTAAATTGGTTGAAGCGACTTAATTCCGAGTCTGGACGATAAGTTGACATCTGATCATTCACTTCTTCTAAGCGCTTATCTATCTCAGCTTGGATAGATTCACTGCTTGGCGATGAAGATTCAGCAACATATTTAATGGAATAGTAGGTTCCCATTGTCTGACCCTGAAGGTTTGCCTGTTCAGGCCCACCGCAGGCAGCCAACAATAGTGTCGCTGCAAATAGCAGCACTGGGGTAATCACTTTTCTGTTCAGCATAATTTTCTCTGCTTCAATAATAAGCGCCCACACAAGTGGGCGCTATACTCGCCATACTTCAAGTTTCAACATTATTGATGGCATTCATTCACACGAGTCACAAAGCTGTTTAAATTCCTAGTCACTCATTGGCCTGCCGTCTCGCTGTACCTCGAATTATTTAAAGTATATACAAACAACTCTAGGGTTACTTAACCACCGAAATCATCCAACAAGATGTTTTCATCTTCTACACCAAGATCTTTAAGCATCTTGATAACCGCAGCGTTCATCACTGGTGGCCCACACATGTAGAATTCACAATCTTCTGGTGCTGGGTGATCTTTCAGGTAGTTTTCATACAATACATTATGAATAAACCCGGTATAACCATCCCAATTATCTTCCGGCAATGCGTCAGAAAGTGCAACATTCCAAGTAAAGTTTTCGTTTTCAGCCGCTAATTGATCAAAGTCTTCTGTATAGAACATTTCGCGCTTAGAACGAGCACCATACCAGAAGCTGATCTTACGTTTCGAATTTAGACGTCTTAACTGATCAAAAATATGTGAACGCATTGGTGCCATCCCCGCACCACCACCAATAAAGATCATCTCTGCATCGGTTTCTTTAGCGAAGAATTCACCAAATGGCCCAGAAATTGTCACTTTATCACCCGGTTTTAGCGACCAAATATAAGATGACATGATGCCCGGTGGAACATCTGGATTACGTGGTGGCGGTGTAGCAATACGCACGTTCAACATGATGATCCCGTGTTCTTCTGGGTAGTTAGCCATTGAATAAGCACGAACTGTGGGTTCTTTTACCTCAGAAACATAGCGGAACAAATTAAATTTATCCCAATCCTCACGGTACTCTTCTGGAACATCAAAATCTTCATATTTCACTACGTGTGGTGGACATTCTATCTGAATGTAACCACCTGCACGGAATGGTACGACTTCACCTTCAGGAATTTTCAGTTTCAGTTCTTTAATGAAAGTTGCTTTGTTATCATTAGAAATAACTTCGCATTCCCATTTTTTCACCCCAAAAATTTCTTCTGGTAACTCAATTTTTAAGTCTTGTTTAACGTTCACCTGACAAGCTAAACGGCAACCATCTTTCGCTTCACGTTTATTAATGTGAGAAAGCTCTGTTGGCAGGATATCCCCACCACCTTCTTTGATTTTCACGCGGCATTGACCACAGGAGCCACCACCACCACAAGCAGATGAAACGAAAATCCCTTGGTTAGATAACATACCTAACAGCTTGTCACCTGCGGGAGCTTCAAAGCTCTTATCAGGGTCGCCGTTAACTTCAACTTTGATGTTCCCTGTATTGACTAACTTGGATTTAGCAAACAGGATCAGACCTGTTAGCACCAAGACAATCAGGGTAAACATCACTACGCCTAGAATAATAATATCCATGAATTCTTCTCGCCTTTATAGCTGCACACCGGAGAAGGACATAAAGCCCAGTGCCATCAAACCGGTGGTGACAAAGGTAATACCTAAGCCTTTCAGACCCGCCGGAACATCTGAATATTTCATCTTTTCACGAATCGATGCTAACAGCACAATTGCTAACATCCAGCCGATACCTGAGCCGAATCCATAAACGATAGATTCGCTAAAGTTGTAATCGCGCTGAGCCATGAAAGAGACGCCACCAAAGATTGCACAGTTAACGGTAATCAACGGCAGGAAGATACCCAATGCGTTATAAAGTGACGGGAAATAACGATCTAAAATCATTTCCAGAATTTGCACCAGTGCTGCAATAACCCCGATAAAGGTAATAAAGTTAAGGAAAGATAAATCGACCCCCTCAACTAATGCACCATCACGCAGTACTAGGTTGTACACAAGGTTGTTGGCAGGTACAGAAATACCTAACACCACGGTAACAGCAATACCTAAACCGAAAGCTGTCTTAACATTCTTCGATACCGCCAAAAATGTACACATACCGAGGAAGAATGCCAATGCCATGTTTTCAATGAACACAGCTTTTACGAACAGACTAATATAATGTTCCATTGACTTAATCCTTCTCTACCTGAGCTGGTTTCAAGGTACGTAACCCCCAAATCAGCATACCAATGATAAAGAATGCACTAGGCGCTAACAGGAACAAACCATTAGGCATATACCAACCACCATTTTGCAATGATTCCATAACGGTAATACCAAACAATTTGCCAGAGCCGAACAGCTCGCGTAGGAAACCAACGAGGATCAGAATGACACCATAACCAAGGCCATTACCAATACCGTCCATAAAGCTTTCTACCGGTGGCGCTTTCATGGCATAGGCTTCTGCACGACCCATAACAATACAGTTTGTAATGATAAGGCCGACGAACACCGACAGCTGCTTAGATATCTCATAAGCATAGGCACGCAAAATTTGGTCAACAACGATAACCAAAGAAGCAATAATTGCCATCTGAACAATGATCCGCACACTGCTTGGAATGTAGTTGCGAATTAATGAGATAAAAAAGTTAGAGAACGCGGTAACCAAAGTTACTGCGATGGTCATGACGACAGCCGTTTCCAGCTTAGTCGTTACTGCCAGTGCAGAACACACCCCGAGGATCTGTAACGCAATTGGGTTGTTATCAAACAAAGGCCCAAGTAGGACGCGTTTTACTTCTTTAGAATCAGCCATTATTCAGCGCTCCTTCACGAACTTTTTTCAGGAACGGACCAAAACCGTTATCACCTAACCAAAAATCAAACATATGCTGAATGCCGTTTGATGTTAGCGTTGCACCTGAAAGGCCATCGATACCATAAGGACTATCTGTAGAGCCACTACGGACAATTTTTATTGCCGGTACCCCCTGCTCATTGAACAGTTTTTTACCCGGCCATTGCGCCTTCCATTGTGGATTATCGACTTCACCACCAAGACCTGGCGTTTCACCATGCGAATAATATGTGATACCACGAGAAGTCACGCCATCCACATCTACCGCAACGAAGGCATACATCACCGACCATAGTCCTGACCCATAAACAGGCAGAATAATTTGTGAAATTTTGCCTTGTTCATCTTTCACAAGATAGATTTCAGCTGTATTTGCACGACGGCGAATTTTGGCGATATCTTCTTCAGGTGAAAGTGCAATGCTGGTTTCATCGCTACGTAATTCACTATTGAGGTCAAAGCGACTCTTGCTATCAGAAAGCTCATTAGTTTGGAAGTTCAACAGCTTAGGTTCAATACGGTCACTGTAAACTTTTTGAACTTCTTCCGCTGTCATTTTAGGTTGCAATAGACCTGCAACACTCAAAATATTACGTTGCGTATCTAATAAAATTTGTTCTTGCTGCTTAGATTTTAATCCTACAGCAGAACCGGCTACGACGATAGAACAGACTAGACATAGAATAAAAACGACTATGAACGTTCTTCCGACGCTATCTTTATTGGTTGTTTTTTCATTAGCCACGGGCTTTTCTCCGTTTAATATTTGCTTGAACGACCAGATAGTCAAACAGAGGAGCAAACAAGTTGGCGAACAGGATTGCTAGCATCATGCCTTCCGGATATGCCGGGTTTGCAACACGAATAAGCACACACATTACACCGATCAAAATACCGTAGGCCCATTTGCCTTTATCTGTAAACGAGGCCGAAACTGGGTCCGTCGCCATAAAGATCATCCCGAATGCAAAACCACCTAAAACCATGTGCCAGTACCATGGCATTGCAAACAATGGATTCGTCTCTGACCCGATAAAGTTAAACAGGTAAGACATGGCAATCATCCCAAGCATAACGCCAGCAACGATGCGCCATGATGCAATACGGAAGAAGATAATGAAGGCACCACCAATGAAAATCATCAATGTGGAAACTTCACCGATAGAGCCAGGCATATTCCCTAGGAATGCTTGCATCCAAGAGATTGGCTCACCAGATACCGTATTCATTAACGCGCGCTCACCGCCCGCAGCCCATTGAGAAAGTGGGGTTGCACCAGAGAAGCCATCCGCCGCTGTCCAAACAAGATCACCCGAAATTTGTGCAGGGTAAGCGAAGAACAAGAAAGCACGGCCTGCAAGTGCAGGGTTTAAGAAGTTGCGCCCTGTTCCACCAAAAATTTCTTTAGCGATGACCACACCAAATGTAATACCGAGCGCCGCCTGCCATAATGGGATAGTTGGTGGCACAATCAGGGCAAATAGGATGGACGATATAAAGAAACCTTCGTTGATTTCATGACCGCGGATCAGAGAAAACAGAATTTCCCAAAAACCACCGACTGCAAAAACAACCGCATAGATAGGTAGAAAATAGACTGCACCAAGCAGCATTTTACTACCCCAGCCCGCATCAGGTGTTAATGATGCCCCCAAGAATTGAGCTAAGCGATAGTGCCAATCACTCGCTAAAACTTGCTGTAGCTCAGCCCCACTGTATAAGTGGTAAAGTGCAGGAATGGCTTGGTTACCAACGTTATACATCCCCCAGAACATCGCAGGAAATACAGATAACCAAACCAAGATCATCATGCGTTTCAGGTCTATTGTGTCACGAACGTGAGAACGACCTTTAGTCACCGTTCCTGGCGTATAGAAGACTGTCGTAACAGCTTCAAACAATGGATAGAGTTTTTCTAACTTTCCACCAGGCTCAAAATGATGCTCATGCTTTTCAAATAAATTTTTCAAACCCATGGAATTACCCTTCTAGCTCAATCTTGGTCAGTACATCACGAAGTACAGGGCCATATTCATATTTAGCCGGGCATACATAAGTACACAGTCCCAGATCTTCTTCATCCAACTCTAGACACCCTAACTCCTGAGATGAATCCGTATCTCCAGAAAGGAGGTCTCGTAGCAGGTGAGTTATCATAATATCGAGAGGCATTACACGCTCATAATTACCAATTGGCACCATTGAGCGCTCACCACCATTCATGGTTGTGGTGAAGTTGAAGCGTTTGCCTTTCAAGAAATGGCCAACCGTTGTACGTGTAATGGTGAATTTATTAAAGCCCGGCCAAATCCAGCCGAAAAGCTCTCTTTCACGCCCTTCACGTAATACTGAAACCTGATTATGGAAACGCCCTAAATAGTGATGTGTATCATCACAAGGTACACCCCACAGTACAGAGCCAGAAATAATGCGGTTATCTCCCTCTTTGAGCTGACCTTTTGTTAACTCATAGAGATCCGCACCAAGACGAGTTTTAACTAAACGTGGTTTCTCAACTTGAGGCCCCGCAAGGGCAATCACGCGATCAGTATATAGATAGCCTGTTGTGAATAACTTACCAATCGCAATGACATCTTGATAATTAAGGTGCCATACTTTTTTATTGAGGCTCACAGGCTCAAGAAAATGAATATGAGTACCGACTAAGCCTGCGGGATGAGGGCCTGCAAATTCGCTATAGCGCACTTGTGGGTGATTATCAGATTTCGCTAAATCCCCCGCGCCATGGCAAACATGCACTTTACCTTCGGTTAAATGGCTAATAATGGTTAAACCATCATTAAAAGCTTGTTGTTGTGAACGAATAATCACAAGTGGGTCAGCAGCAAGTGGGTTGGTATCCATCGCCGTTACAAAAATCGCGGCGGGTGAGGAACCCAGTGCCGGTGAGCGGCTAAATGGACGCGTTCGCAATGCTGTCCATAAACCTGATTTAACCAAGTTTTCTTCGACTTGTTCACGAGTCAATCCTGCAAGCTCTTCACGCTTATAAGCAGCAAAGGCCTCTTGCTCGTCACCATCAATTTCGATAACAACGGATTGGAGTACACGACGCTCACCACGATGAATAGCAATAATTTTACCGCAGGCTGGGCTAGTGAATAAGACACCAGGGTTCTTTTTATCTTCAAAAAGAACCTGCCCTTTTTTAACGTGCTCACCTTCTTTAACCAGCATAGAAGGACGCATTCCGACATATTCTTCACCTAGCAATGCTACGTGTTGAATTTTCGGGCCGTCTTCTATTACTTGGGCTGGCTCACCTGCAATAGGAAGGTTGAGTCCTTTTTTAATTTTAATCATAAGATCTGCACAAGTTTCTAAGTTAACCCTAAGCTAATGATCCTGACATAGACCATAGCGACTCAGTAAATAAAAACAGCTCAAGTTACTCACATAACTCAAGCAAATAATTCTCTCGATATCGTGAAGCTATTCTCTTTCTGCCGCTCGTAATTTTATCAGTTCCCCCGACTTCTGTCCGGATATTCAAGTGACTTAGCTCAAGCAAATTACAATAAATTTTCAACTTTCTTTATAATTATTCGTAAAAAACGAGCATTTACATCATATTTATCGAACGCTGTGCGATTTTCACACAATATCTATTCCGTACGAAACTATTAATAGGCTATATCAAATTACTTTTAGCTCATTTAAAATAGCGCCATAATGTCTTTTTTTTAGGCAAAAATACTCATTTAAATTTGGTTTAAGTATGAATAAAAATATCCTTATTAGCTTTATTTTCAACCTGTTTTTTCTGCAAATTACGGTTGCTGAAGCGAATAACCATTCATTTTTGCTTAATAGTAAAACAACTAACCAGCAAAATTCCGCGATCTTTATTCAGATATTTAAGCAAGAAGGCGTCTTGGAGCTATATCAAAAAGCGCCGAACGGAAAATATAACTTATCTAAAATTTATCCAATTTGTAAGTTTTCGGGCGGGCTAGGCCCTAAAAAGCGCGAAGGTGATCTAAAAAGCCCTGAAGGCTTTTATCAAATAACCGCCTCCCAACTGAATCCAAACAGTCGGTATTACCGATCTATTAATTTAGGTTTTCCTAATGAATATGACCGAGCACAGGGCTATGAAGGTAACTACTTGATGATACATGGCGACTGTGTTTCTGTTGGTTGCTATGCGATGACAGATAAATACATGAGTGAAATCTACCAAACTGTTGAAAGTGCTTTTAAAAGTGGACAAAGCACGATTGATGTCAGTATTTACCCGTTTCGAATGACAAAAGAAAATATGTTGATCCACAGAAACTCCAGCCATTACGCTTTCTGGCAGCAACTAAAACCGGCTTATGATTACTTTCAGGATGTAGGCAAGCCCGCACAAATCTCTGTAACATCAGGAAAGTATGCTGTGAATAGCTTGCCAGAAAGGTCGGATACTTTATTGAGACTTCGATCACAATATACGTTGGCCGAGGTGAAATAGCACGAAACTACCCGGTTCAATTTTGTGCCAATTTTCATTACCTGTTAGCGGCTGCGTGGCAATCACTGAAACAATATCGGTTGGTGTTGTGCAACTTTGAAAATCGATCTCAATATCCTGATCGAGTAATTTCGCCTTACCGAATGGAGCTTTACGAGTGATCCAATAAAGATTGGTTGAACAAAATGCCATTACGTAACGCCCATCTGATAGCAGCATATTAAATACGCCTTTACGACGTAACTGCTCAGCCAGCACCGCAATAAAACGGAAAACAGCGGGCCAATTCGAGGGGGTTTTCGGATATTTCGCTGCAAGTTGGCTCAAAATCCAGCAAAATGCTTTTTCGCTGTCTGTTTCACCTATCGGTCGATAATGCCCTGTATTTAGTGAGCGATACCCTTTTAATTGCCCGTTATGTGCATAGGTCCAATTACGTCCCCACAATTCACGCGTAAAAGGATGCGTGTTTGCTAGTGTGACATCACCTCGATTCGCTTGGCGAATATGTGCTATCACCGTTTCCGATTTGATTGGATACTCCTGCACAAAGCGTGCTACTGGGGATAAAAAGCTAGGTTGAGGATCTTTAAAAGTGCGACACCCCAGCCCTTCATAAAACGTGATCCCCCAACCATCTTTATGTGGGCCAGTTTGCCCCCCACGGGATATCAGTCCACTTAGGCTGAAGTTAATATCTGTTGGCACATTTGCACT
The DNA here is from genome assembly GCF_028480065.1 of Providencia sp. PROV189. NCBI lineage: Bacteria > Pseudomonadati > Pseudomonadota > Gammaproteobacteria > Enterobacterales > Morganellaceae > Providencia > Providencia sp. PROV189. The sequence continues at coordinate 26,482 of NZ_JAMPOG010000034.1, read as the reverse complement.
CATGCCAAGTAATTCGCACATTACAAGACCCTCTATAGTTTAAGAAACTACTTTACCATTTCTTTTTCAATCAGCTGGATCAGGATATGAATCACTTTAATATGGATTTCCTGAATACGATCCGCATAACCAAAATGAGGTACACGAATTTCAATATCTGCGCTACCCGCCATTTTGCCGCCGTCTTTCCCAGTCAGCGTAATCACTTTCATGCCCTTTTCACGCGCAGCACTAATAGCTTTGATAATGTTGCCTGAGTTGCCAGAAGTCGAAATGCCCAGAAGAACATCCCCTTCTTTACCTACAGCCTCAATAAAGCGAGAAAACACATATTCATAGCCAAAGTCATTACTGACACAAGATAAGTGGCTAACATCAGAAATGGCAATAGCAGGATAGCCTGGGCGGTTTTCACGGTAACGCCCTGTCAGTTCTTCAGCAAAGTGCATGGCATCACAGTGGGAGCCACCATTACCACACGAAAGCACTTTTCCTCCGGCTTTAAAGGAATCTGCCAGTAACACCGCCGCTTGCTCAATAGCCTGAATATTTGCATCATCACTAAGGAATTTTGCCAACGTATCGGCCGCTTCTGATAATTCACCACGGATCAGGTCTTGATACATGAGATTTCCCCTTAAATTTAACGAGTTTTGTGCCATGATAAACGGCATCAAGATAGGTAATTAATCTTTACTACTCAGATTGTTACACAGGGTACATTTTCTTTCTACATCTGATTACGCTTGATTTATGCATTTAGGGCTAATCAATGCGTTTTGCCTCTTTTTCTCCCTTTGCGCCTACTTCATCTATCTCACAAATTTTTTTATGAAACAATCACCAAACATTATTTGGTGATTTTGTGAGCCAAGTTGTAATTAAGATGTAAATGTCTTGCTAATTGTTTATTACTGGATATAGATTAAGAGAAACAACAGGTCAGACCTCTTACAAGTAGACAGGAGTTTCCCTATGACCCTACTCAGCATAATTCTATTTCTCGCATTAATCGGTATTCTCTGTTACCACAAGACTTCGTTAACATTGAGTACCGTTCTGTTACTTGCCTATACCGCCGTTATGGGGGTACTTGATGTATGGAGTTACTGGATGTTACTGCCAGTAGCTCTTGTATTATTCCCTTTTGTTTTCACTCCCGTGCGTCAATCACTGGTTTCAGTGCGTGCACTGAAAATGTTCCAAAAAGTTATGCCTCCCATGTCTCGTACAGAGAAAGAAGCCATTGATGCAGGAACAACATGGTGGGAAGGTGATCTTTTCCGTGGCGCACCGGATTGGAATAAATTACATAATTACCCAAAACCACAGCTGACGGCTGAAGAACAAGCCTTCATTGATGGCCCTGTAGAAACGGTTTGTGGCATGGTGAATGATTTTGCAGTAAGCCATGAATTGTCCGATCTCCCCCCAGAAGTTTGGCAATATTTACGTGAGCACCGCTTCTTCGCCATGATCATCAAAAAAGAGTATGGCGGCCTTGAGTTCTCTGCCTATGCGCAATCCCAAGTTTTACAAAAATTGGCGGGTGTCTCCGGTATCTTAGCTATCACCGTTGGTGTTCCTAACTCATTGGGGCCAGGTGAGTTGCTGCAACATTATGGTACTGATGAACAGAAAAAACGTTACCTCCCTGGCTTAGCGACAGGTGAAGAGATCCCTTGTTTTGCGCTTACTAGCCCAGAAGCTGGCTCTGACGCCGGTGCTATCCCTGATACTGGCGTTGTCTGTATGGGTGAATGGCAAGGAGAGCAAGTGTTAGGTATGCGTTTAAATTGGAACAAACGCTATATCACTCTTGCCCCCATCGCGACAGTTCTTGGGTTGGCTTTCAAATTATCGGATCCCGATCGTTTATTGGGTGGTGAAACACAGTTAGGGATCACCTGTGCGTTAATCCCCACTAATACCCCAGGCGTCGAAATAGGCCATCGTCACTTCCCACTGAATATTCCATTTATGAATGGACCAACGCGCGGAAAAGACATCTTTGTTCCTATCGACTACATTATCGGTGGCCCTAAAATGGCAGGCCAAGGCTGGCGTATGCTTGTGGAGTGTTTATCTGTAGGTCGTGGAATTACTCTGCCATCTAACTCGACAGGTAGCTTAAAGAGCATTGCAATGGCGACAGGAGCCTACGCTTATATCCGTCGCCAATTTAAATTGCCTATTGGTAAGATGGAAGGGATTGAAGAGCCGCTCGCTCGTATCGCAGGTAATGCCTATTTGATGGATGCTGCTGCTACATTGATTACCTCTGGTATCATGTTAGGTGAAAAACCTGCCGTGCTATCTGCTATCGTTAAATACCACTGTACTCACCGTGGGCAACATTCAGTCATCGATGCCATGGATATTACGGGTGGTAAAGGCATTTGTCTTGGCCCATCTAACTTTGTTGGTCGAGCTTACCAAGGTGCGCCAATCGCCATTACCGTTGAAGGTGCCAACATCTTAACCCGTAGCATGATCATCTTTGGCCAAGGGGCTATTCGTTGCCATCCTTATGTGCTGGAAGAGATGGCGGCAGCACAAGACAATAATCTGCACAAATTTGATAAAGCGGTATTTGGTCATATTGGACATGTTATTAGCAACCAAGTCCGTAGTTTCTGGTTGGGATTAACCAATGGTCGAGGAAGTAGCGCGCCAACAAAAGATGAAACACGTCGTTACTATCAAATGTTAAATCGCCAAAGTGCTAACCTTGCCTTACTTGCCGATATCTCCATGGCTGTTTTAGGTGGTAGCTTAAAACGTCGTGAGCGTATCTCTGCACGCTTAGGCGATATACTCAGCCACTTATATTTAGCAACCGCAACACTTAAGCGTTATGAAGATGAAGGTCGTCAAAAAGCGGATTTACCACTGGTAAAATGGGCTGTAGAAGATTGTCTGTATCAATCTGAGAAGGCGATGGATGATTTATTGAAAAACTTCCCAAATAGAATGGTTGCAGGTTTGATGCGCATTACCTTGTTCCCGACTGGTCGTGCTATGTCTGCCCCTTCTGATCGCCTAGACCACAAGCTAGCACAACTGTTAATGGAGCCATCTGAAACTCGTGACAGGATCGGTCGTGGGCAATATCTGACACCAACAGAGCATAACCCGCATGGTTTAGTGAATCAGGCGCTGTATGACATCATTGCTGCAGAGCCAATTTTTGAGCGCATCTGCCGTCTGAAAGAGCGCAAGTTTAGCTTCACTCGCTTAGATAAATTGGCAGAGCAGATGTTGCCTGAAAATATTATCACACAAGAAGAAGCTGATATTTTACGTAAAGCAGAGGCAAGCCGTCTACGCACCATCAATGTTGATGAATTTGAGTTTGATGCTCTAGGCGTACACAGTGAAAAAAACCCTCGCGAGGAAAATGAAAAGCAAGCTAAGAAAAAGCAAGCCGCTTAATTAGCTGCCTACATTGTCAGCGCCATAAAGCCCCAAGCATATTGGGGCTTTATTTTTTGCATGGAAACTGGCTCATAAAAGGAAACTGAATATTTATTAAAAAGTCATAAGGTAGAGGATGGTGTGTCTTTTTATACAATAATCATTTTGTTAGTGGAGCAATCACGCTCGCTACCCATTCCTGCTATAAGGCCGTTTGTATGGGCATTTCACTGTTCGACACCACTCCCCTTCAAACGGCAGATGCTATGTGACTATTGCCTTTAGGTCGAAATACTAAGAAGTTTGGTTAACAGATAATTACAGCGGCGTTTTTATTTAGCGCTAAAATACAAAACTCCCGATAAATATTACCGAGAGTTTTATCATCAAAAGGCGGTCAGCCTATATTAAGGCTGGAAATTGATTGCTAAAACGGCTTATTTTTTAACCGCAGTAACTTCAATTTCAACCAACCATTCAGGGTGAACCAGAGCCTTCACTTCCATTGCTGATCTAGCTGGTGTCAGAGGCTGAGCTTTAGTACCGAAGAATTGAGTATAACCTTTCATAAAGCCGTCAAAGTCCATTTTTCCTGTTTCTGGTGTTGCAACAAGGAAAACTTGCATTTTAACAACGTCACCTAATCCTAGGCCTTGTTTTTCCAATGCAGACTTAATTGAGTTAAGCACATTGACGGTTTGTTCTTCTGTGTTTTTACCGAATGAACCATCAGCTTGTTTTGATGGAACAACACCGCTGAAATAATAGGTTTTCATATTCGCAGGTACTTCAACTACGCTCGAGATTGGGAAGTCAGGTACTGCGGTACGAACGATTGAAGAATTATCAGCCATCGCTACGCTGCTGGCTAATAGTGCTGAAATTAGTAATGCTTTTTTCATATTCAGTTCCCTATTTTATGATATTGCTTTTTATAAAAGCTAGAAATGACCTCTAGTGAAGATGCCATTACACCTTCTCATCAGTCATTCATATAAGAAGCCACTTTGCCCATAATAAAAATGGTCATCAAAGCAGCATAACATTTATGTGTTTATCTCTTACTATTTCAGTTCAAAAGATATCCACTAAGTGCTTAAGAGATATTATCCCTTACTGCAATATTTATGTTGTCAAATTTACCTTTAATTTGGCGATATATTTACCAGACATAAACTATGGTTTTTTTAGCCTATATTCAGACGCTACCGGAGTAAATTCAGCGCCATTAACCTATTTTAGTATCACATCCTTTCCATGACTTAACAATGTCATGAAGGTGATGAATAAGCTAAATACGAAATGAGTCAGTTTGTCAGAGACTCTCCCGCTAAAATTACACTAACGTATTTGCTGCGCCACAGATTAATGCTCGTCCTCAAAGATATCGTCTAGTTTAAGGGTATTTAACAAAACGCTTTTTTCTTCATTGTTGAATTCATTATCTATGATAATTAATATCAGCAACTTTAGACAGCCATTCACTTATCTAATCATTAAATCAGCAAAAAACTCTCTAAAACACTGAAGGTTACCATTCGTCCATTCAGTAAATGAATGGTGAGCATTAAAGTGCATCTGAACGAATGGATCAAGGGTAATATTCAATTCTTTACAATAATGACGGCTAATTTTATGGCAATCTAGAATTCACTAAGTGAACTCATCTACACTATCCAGAATTTATAATATTTTAAAATAACAACTTATTTTTTCAACCCATAAACCGCAGTCTGAATGTAAAAGTAATAACTTTAATCCGCCTACCTGAAAGCGCCCTAATAATAGAAACTCAAAAGATAGATACCAATATCCCTACAGGTTAATTGGACATACGTCTACTTTGGATAAAAAACAATCTATTGGTTTACTCTAAAATAGGGAAACCTACTGCTCTCGATAAAAATAGTTAAACTCACGATACAAAAGTAATATTTATCATTATTCAATAGACTGGCCGTTTTTTATTTATAGGTGGCCTTATTTCAATATAAACAAATAATTTTAGTTATAGGTTCAAGCAATAATAAATTAACCTTAGTTATTACAATGAATATATGTTTATTTTTTCAACATATAAACTTATTTTTTATCGCTTAATTTCTGAGATAGGATGAGTTAAAAACCGAAAGAAAATAGGTCAGGAATAGTATTTTAATAAATGAATTTTAATATTAGTTGGTAACGATACTGCTTTAAAAAGCAGTATCGTCAAAAAAGATTAAAGCTCTAATGCCAATAATTCCTCAATCGTTTGGCGACGGCGGATAAGTTTTGGCGTACCCTCAATTAATAACACTTCAGGTAACAGAGGGCGGCTATTGTAGTTTGATGACATCGACGCCCCATAAGCACCAGTATCATGGAAGACCAAATAATCCCCTACTTGCACATCAGGCAGTAAACGGGTCTCGACCATTCCTCCTTCTTGCTGGGTAAACACATCCCCCGATTCACACAAAGGCCCCGCGACAATAGTCTCTTTTAAAGGTACATTTTCTAATGAGCGCCCCTCAGCAGGTAATACAGAGATATGGTGATAACTCCCATACATTGCAGGACGCATCAGATCATTAAATCCACTATCGACCAACACATAGTGGCGGCTTCCCATCGTTTTAACCGCTCTCACTTCCGCGAGCAATACCCCCGATTCAGCAACCAAATAGCGACCCGGTTCAATTTCCAGTTCAATAGAATGACCTAAATGACGCTCAATTCGTTGGCGAGCAGTGTTCCAAAGACTGTAATAGTGCTGAATATCGATAACTTCATCTTGTTCTCGATAAGGTGTCGATAACCCACCACCGGCTGAAATCGCCTGAATATCCGCATTTGACGAGATCACTTGTTCAACCATTGCATCACAGACATTTGCTAAGTGTTGATAATCGACCCCAGAGCCAATATGCATATGTAGCCCAACCAATGACAGATTATAACGGCGAATTTGTTCCAGTGCTTTTGGTAGGTCTTGATACCAAATACCGTGTTTACTGTTTTCACCACCTGTATTGGTTTTTTGTGAATGACCATGACCAAAACCAGGGTTAATACGCAACCAAACAGGATGACCCGATTTTTGCTCACCAATCTGGCTTAACATATCAATAGATCCAGCATTCACCGGAATATCTAACTCAGTCACCCGTGCCAAAGTGGCTCTATCCAGTACATCAGCAGTAAAAACAATTTCTGAGTTTTCACGACCAGCCCGGAAACCAGCCACAAGCGCACGCTCTATTTCACCTAGCGAAACAGAATCAACCTTGACTCCCTGCTCACGCATTAAGCGCAAAATATGAATATTTGAGCAAGCTTTTTGAGCAAAACGCACGGTATCAAAGGGTTTGAGCTGATTTATTCGTTCAATAATCACTGAGCTGTCGTACACCCAAACAGGGGTGCCAAACTGTTCAGGTAACGTCGATAAGTATTCGGGCGTTAAATATTGGCTAGTAGTGGTGGCAAATGAGGTCATGTTTTTCTCGCACGTAAATTTTTTCTTATATTGTCCTATTATTCAGAGAAAGTTCGGGAAAAAAAATATCCATTTTGCTAAAGTCTATTCATTTTTGATATAGAAAGAAAAACATCATGCAAACTCTCTCTTGGCGACATATTGAAATCTTTCGGGCGGTAATGACGACGCCGAATCTAACAGAAGCAGCGTTACTGCTAAATACCTCACAGCCGACCATTAGTCGAGAGCTTGCTCGCCTTGAACATCTGCTACAGTTCAAATTATTTGATCGCGTTAAAGGCCGATTGCGCCCGACAGCACAGGGATTGCGCTTTTTTGAGGAGGTTGAACGCTCTTATTATGGTTTAGAGCGGATAAAAAACTCAGTACAAACCATCCGCCGTTTTGATAATGCACAGATCTCCATCATATGCTTACCCGCCTTCGCCCAATCATTACTACCACAAGTGTGCCAAACATTTATGGCTGATTATCCTGACGTCAATCTGACAGTGATCCCTCAAGAATCACCAATCCTCGAAGAGTGGCTATCGGCTCAACGTTATGATTTTGGTCTAACCGAACACTTACAAACGCCACCAGGCACAGAACAACTCACATTAGGCTCGCTGAATGAGGTTTGTGTCTTACCGGCGGGTCATCCCCTTGAGCATAAACCCGTTTTAACACCGATTGATTTTCAGCAACAAAACTTCATTAGCCTGTCACTAACAGACAGCTATCGGCAGATTATCGATACCATTTTTGCTCAACATCAAATTGAGCGAAAAATGGTGATGGAGACGCATTCAGCATCGTCTATCTGCGCAATGGCGTTAAAAGGCATCGGTATTTCAATCGTCAACCCTATCACCGCTTTGGATTTCCACCAGCAATCAGCAGGTAAGCTGATCATTCGCCCATTGAGTTTTTCGATTCCTTTTACGGTGAGTTTAATTAAGCCGATTCACCGGCCATCATCACAACTATTAGATATTTTTACCCAATACTTACGGGCTTCATTTGCCAAAACTGAGCAGGATTTAAGTAGCGCGTTGCTGCATCAGTGACTGCCAATATTCTGAAGTTGTAAACCAGTTACCTAAAAAATCCAGTACAGCTCTTAATGTTGTCGGCATATTTTGGCGACTGGCATACACTGCATAAATTCCCAATGGCTGCGGCACATAGTCGGGTAATAGCTGGAGCAGCTCCCCTGATTCTAAGTATTTTTTGACCGATAAATAAGGCTGCATAGCAATACCTGCACCATTTAATGCCGCTTGAGCCAAAAATACAGATTCATCGGCACTGAGTCGCCCTCCTACTAATACGGAAAAAGGCTCCCCATCTTTTTCAAAACGCCATAAACTGCGCCCAAAAAAATTGTAGGTCAAACATTCCAGTGGCGCTAAATCCTCCGGCTTAGTCGGTATTTTTTTATCTTTGAAAAAAGATGGCGCTGCACAAATCACAGAGTGGCACGTTGAAAGCGGCTTGGCTATCAAACTCGGCTCTAATTGATTCGTAATACGGATAGCCAAATCAATCCTATCTTCAATCAGATTCACCGCCTTATTTGTAATACTTAAATCAATCGCCATATTCGGGTAGTGTTGTAAAAACTCGGTTATTGCGACAGAAAGCGCTTGGCTGGCAATCGACTGAGCACAACTAATACGCACTAGCCCCGTCAATTGAGTCGCATCATGTTGCTGTTGTACAGGCAGAGTTAAAGAGAGTGCATTTAACTTTAGCGCTTGTTGATAAACCCCTTCTCCTGCCGATGTCAAACTCAGCCGCCTTGTCGTACGGTTTAATAAACGTACCCCAGCCCACTGTTCCATTTCAGCAAGATATCGGGTCACCATCGCTCGTGACATATCGAGTTTATCTGCGGCAGCACTCATACTGCCATGCTCAACAATACTAATAAAAACCTGTACCGCCGTTAATCTATCCATCTATTTGACCGATTTGTGCAACAAACATTTGCTAATTATGGCGTTTTTCTCATCATTATTGCAATTTAATATACACCCAACTTAACGAGGTTTTTAAAATATGGCTAACAATTAGGAGTTAATGATGAAACAACATGCTATCGCCGCCGCCACTTTACTTGCAATGAGCGCTACATTTGCCCATGCAGCAGAGCTTAAATTAGATATCTATAACCCAGGAAATAACAGTGTATTTCCCGTTTCCTCTGAAATTATCAGCGGTGATAAAGAAGTTGTGCTGATCGATGCACAGTTTCAAAAAAATGATGCACAGGCCTTAGTGAAAAAGATAAAAGCGCTCAATAAAACCCTAACAACCATTTATATCAGCCATTCTGATCCCGATTATTATTTTGGATTAGATACGATCACGAAAGCATTTCCTAATGCTAAGGTGATAGCGACGAAAGAAACCGTTGAAGCTATCAAAGCATCGAAAGATGGCAAGTTGGCATATTGGGGTGAAGTGCTTAAAAACGAAGCGCCAACAACACTTATCGTACCCGATGTGATACAAGGCAATAGTTTTACTGTCGATGGTGAAACTCTCTTTATTAAAGGAAGTGATGGTCCAGCTCCAGAGCGTACTTATGTTTGGGTTCCATCATTGAAAGCTGTCGTTGGGGGAGTCGTTGTCTCTGATAATATCCATGTTTGGATTGCAGATACTCAAACTCAATCATCGCGACAACACTGGCAACAAACTTTAGAAAGCATTCAAGCTTTACAACCTAAAACCGTTGTACCTGGGCACTTTACTGGCAAATCAAAAATGGATCTTAGCTCTGTTACCTTTACTCAAAATTACTTGAATACCTTTGAGGCCATGGCTGAACAAAGTAAGGATGCCAAAGAGCTTACGAGCAAAATGGAGAAGGCTTACCCTCATCTTGATGATAAATCGAGCTTAGAGCTAAGTGCCAAAGTCATTAAAGGCGAAATGCAGTGGCCACAATAAAATAATCTCAATTAGCCTATCCCTATAATGGATAGGCTAATTGAATCACTGAATAGTTAAGGAGCTATCATGAATAAAATCACCTTACATTACATTTATGACCCTTTATGTGGCTGGTGTTACGGTGCTTCACCATTGATTGAAATTGCCAATTCTCACCCTGACATTGTGTTAGAATTACATGGCGGAGGCATGCTGGCAGGCGCATCACGCCTTCATATGGATAATCAATTCCGTGAGCACATCAAACAATCCGATAAACGCATTGCCGCCATGACAGGGCAAATTTTTGGTGATGACTATTTAAAAATGCTGGATGAGCCAAATCTTGTTCTTGATTCAGCACCACCTTTACAAGCCATTCTTGCTTCTGAAAAGCAACAAAAAGCATTAGCGATGTTAAAAGCAGTTCAGCATGCTCATTACGTCTCTGGTCGTCATATCAGCAACCCAAATGTCTTATTAGCGATCGCACAAGAAATCGGGTTAGATAGCGAGCAATACCAGTTTGATTATGCCGAACAAGGAGGGAATAACCTTGAACACCATATTCACTATAGCCGCCAGCTACTGACTCAATCCGGATCTTCCGGCTTCCCGACCTTACTCATAAAACAGCAGCATAAGTGGCTGCGCGTACCGTTACAAAACTATTTAGGTGATCCTCAAAAATGGCAACAATTTTTGGATTCACTAGTAGCAGCCAATCAATGATGCGCTACGACATCGCGCCATTGAACATCACTAAACACACCAATGGCGCAAATAACCAATAAGTTGCACTCAAAATGATAGCTGGGCCAAAGGGGATACGGGCGATAGCTTTGTGCCGATGACGTAAATAAATGGCCCAATAGTGAAGCCCGCCAATGCCCGCCGCTAACGCAAAAAACTGAGGTAAATTCATAAGCCCGAGCCAAGCTGCACATGCGGCAATCAGTTTAAAATCCCCTCGCCCCATTTGCGGGGATTTGCGGATCTTCTCCATAATTACCGTTAACAGCATGATGGAAAGGTAACTGGTGATCACCGCATAGATAGCCGAAACCACATTACCTTGCTCAGAGCACACTTGATACACTAACCCTACCCATAATAGTGGGTAAACAAGTATGTCTGGTAAATAGCCTATTTTCATATCAATAATAAATAGACAAACTATTAAATTGAAGAAAATACTAAATAAAATAACAATAATTAATTCATCATTTAATGAAAAATTAAATATTAATAAAGGAAAATAAATAAGTACCAGCCATTTATAACCTATCCTTATCCCATCTTTATTTAAATATTTTTTAGGAATATGTTGTAACATCAACTGTGAAATTTTCGCTGATATAACAATGATAAAAGCCATAAATAATAGCCTATAGCCACATACATACCCCAAAAAACAGTATGAATTATCGATGGTTACATTTCCTGAACTTAAGTTGCCTCGGCATACTGTTAGCATTGGAAAAGTTGAAGTAATAAAATTATTAAGATCACTAAAAGATAAAAAAGAGAGATGATGGATAATTTTATGATAGATCCTTTCAATCGGTAATATCATATATTCTCCTTATTCCATTATGGAGTTATATACAAATATACCGTACCTCTATTTATTTCCCTACACAGTAATTCCGACACAATTTATCGTTTTAACCGCGATGATTTTTTGTCGTATTTGATAATATATTATCATTCATCACACCAATACCACACAGGCTAGACTACAAAAAAACCATAAACCACTATAAAATTGAGCTAGCTCTTGATTTTGGCGATTGCATCCCCATATTTTTGATCTGCTATTGCTCTTTTTTAACCTTGTTCTTTTTAAGGAAACTGTATGCGCATTCCACGCATTTATCACCCTGAGCCACTACAAATTAACACTACAATCGCTCTTGGCGATGATGCAGCCAACCATGTGGGGCGAGTGCTTCGCATGACTGCGGGCCAAAAACTGGAATTATTTGACGGCAGTAATCAGGTGTTTTGCGCTGAAATATCAGAGGCGACAAAAAAGAAAGTCTCCGTCAATATTATCGATAGCCATGTTGATGATAGAGAATCGCCATTAGATTTACACCTTGGGCAAGTCATGTCGCGTGGTGAAAAAATGGAGTTTACTATCCAAAAATCGGTGGAACTAGGTGTTAATACAATCACCCCTTTACTCTCTGAGCGCTGTGGTGTTCGTTTAGATCCTGAAAGGTTAGAGAAAAAACGACAGCAATGGCAAAAGATTGCCATTGCTGCGTGTGAGCAGTGTGGTCGTAATCGGATCCCACAAATTCGTCCTGTACAGTCACTCGAAGCATGGTGTGCTGAGGAGGATGGGGCATTTAAGGTCAACTTACACCCACGAGCAACACAAAGTATCAATACATTACCTGCTGAATTAAATAAAGTTCGGCTATTAATCGGCCCCGAAGGTGGGCTAAGTGAAGAAGAAATCGCCATGACAGCTAATTATCAATTTACCGATATTCTGTTAGGGCCAAGAGTGTTAAGAACAGAAACGACTGCGCTAACTGCAATCACCGCACTGCAAGTGCGCCTAGGTGACCTAGGTTAAGGAGAAAAAATGATCAAGCTCGGTATAGTAATGGATCCTATTTCATCCATTAAAATCAAGAAAGATACTAGTTTTGCTATGATGCTGGAAGCTCAACGTCGTGGTTATGAAATCCATTATATGGAGATGAATGATCTCTATCTGTATCAAGGTGAAGCTCGCGCAACGACAAAAGTCGTCACTGTCGAAGAAAACCCAAACAAATGGTATGAGTTCAAATCTGAGCAAGATATCGCGCTCGGTGATCTTGACGCTATTTTAATGCGTAAAGACCCCCCTTTCGACACTGAGTTTATCTATGCAACTTATATTCTTGAAAGAGCTGAGCAGGCTGGCGCACTGATCGTCAACAAGCCACAAAGTTTACGCGACTGCAATGAAAAACTGTTTACAGCGTGGTTCCCTGAATTAACGCCACACACATTAGTCACGCGCAGCGCTAAACAGCTACGTGAGTTCCACCAAAAGCATGGCGATGTGATTTTTAAACCACTTGATGGAATGGGCGGAGCGTCTATTTTCCGTTTGAAGCAAGACGACCCTAACGTTGGGGTTATTATCGAAACGCTCACCGAGCATGCTAGCCGTTACTGCATGGCACAAAACTATTTGCCAGCAATTAAAGATGGTGACAAACGTGTACTGGTCGTTGATGGTGAGCCTGTGCCTTACTGTCTAGCTCGTATCCCAGCACAGGGGGAAACCCGTGGTAATTTGGCGGCAGGTGGTCGCGGAGAAGCTCGCCCATTAAGTGAAAGCGATTGGGAAATTGCCCGCGCCGTTGCCCCAACTTTAAAAGCAAAAGGCTTATACTTTGTTGGGCTTGATATTATAGGCGATCGTTTGACTGAAATTAATGTCACTAGCCCAACTTGTGCCCGCGAAATTGAAGCCGCTTACGATATTTCTATCACGGGTATGTTGATGGATGCCATTGAGCGCGATATAAAAAAATAGTGCCTTCAGCGCTAAAAATAGCGTATTGGTAATGAGAAAAGGCTCATTAAAGTGCCTTTTCTCAACCTTTAAAGGCAATTCTTATCATTAAAATAGGTTACTTACTACACTGAGCCTAAAAATTATGAATTTACAAAATCATTTTTTGATAGCAATGCCATCTCTTACTGATCCCTATTTTGAGCAGTCTGTTGTTTATGTGTGTGAACACAATGAAAAAGGCGCTATGGGGATCGTTATCAATAAACCTATTGATGATTTTTCTGTGAGTACCATGCTTGAGAAATTAGAGATAGCGGTTTCAACAACCAATACCAGCAACCTTGCTAAACCAGTGATTGCTGGTGGCCCTGTTGCTGAAGAGCATGGTTTTATCCTCCATACGCCGATTAAAGGCTTTGCCTCAAGTCTGCATCTCAATGATGACATGATGGTAACGACCTCTAAAGATATCTTAGAAACACTCGGCAAGGACCAGCAGCCTATGCAATCATTAGTCGCTCTGGGATATGCAAGCTGGGAGCCCGGTCAACTCGAAAATGAAATTATGGAAAATAGTTGGTTGACGGTAGAAGCCACACCAGAGTTAGTGTTTGATACCCCTATTAAAGATCGCTGGCAAGCTGCTGCTAACCTTCTAGGCGTGAATATCCATACAATTTCCATGCAGGCAGGGCACGCGTGATGTCTAGCAGAACCCTTCTTGCATTTGATTTTGGTACGAAAAGTATTGGTGTTGCTGTTGGCCAAGAAATCACAGGAACAGCCCGCTCCCTCGCCTCACTGAAAGCCAATGATGGCCGCCCTGATTGGCAACAGATCGAAAAGTTGCTAAAAGAGTGGCAACCTCAATTGGTCATTGTTGGCCTTCCTTTAAATATGGATGGCACTGAACAACTTGTCACCAGCCAAGCGCGTAACTTTGCTAATCGTATCCATGGGCGATTTGGTGTCAAAGTCGAGCTACACGATGAACGCCTATCCACGGTTGCCGCAAAAGCAGAACTATTTGAGCGTGGTGGTTACCGAGCACTGAGTAAAGGCAAAGTAGACTCAGCATCTGCTGTCGTGATCTTAGAAAGTTGGTTTGAGCAACACCTTTAAGCCGCACAATGTTTTCCGAAATGTAATTTTTTTTAATCTACACATGCAAAGGTGCCGTTATCAAGCAATATGCTTTACACTATGGGCATTATGATTATCCACCTAACGTAATTGAACAGAATAATGACCATTCAACGTAATATCTCTGATGTAAAAGCGCGTATTGAACGAGCGGCAGCAGAATGTCATCGCTCTGCACAGGACATCACACTACTTGCAGTAAGTAAAACCAAACCTTGTGACGCTATCTTGGAGGCTATCGAGGCTGGACAGCGTCAATTCGGTGAAAATTATGTTCAGGAAGGCGTTGAGAAAATTCAGTTTTTCGCGGATAGACAAGATCTGGTTTGGCATTTTATTGGCCCATTACAATCAAACAAAAGCCGTCTTGTCGCCGAGTATTTTGACTGGTTCCATACGCTGGATCGGCAAAAAATCGCCCAACGTCTAAATGATCAGCGTCCAAGCAACAAAGCACCGCTAAATGTGCTGATCCAAATAAATATCAGTGATGAAAACAGTAAGTCAGGCATAAAACTTGAAGAGCTTGATGAGCTAGCAAAACAAGTTAGCCAAATGCCTAACCTAGTTTTTCGTGGTTTGATGACCATTCCAGCACCGGAAAGCGACTACCAGCGCCAATGCGAAGCTTTTCGCAAAATGGAGCAAGCCTATCAACAGTTACAAACACACTACCCTAGCGTCGACACCCTATCTATGGGGATGACCGATGATATGGCTGCTGCCATTCATTGTGGGTCGACCCTCGTTCGTATCGGAACGGCTATTTTTGGTGCCCGTGACTATCACAAATCATAAGGAGTACAACATGCAACATCGCAAAATTGCATTTATAGGTGCCGGAAATATGGCCCATGCTATTATTGCAGGGCTTGTTAGCCACGGTTACCCCGCCTCAATGATCACCGTCTGTTCGCCAACCCCTGTTCGCCGAGAAAAAATCGCCGAACAATATGGCGTTATCAGCAGTAGTGATAATGTATCCGCTGTGCAACACGCCGATGTGATTGTACTTGCTGTAAAACCACAAATGATGGAAGAGGTGTGTCAACCTTTACAGCATGCCGTGGATTTCAGTAAAAAACTGGTATTGACCATTGCTGCGGGTATCCCCGCTCACCGCTATGCCGATTATTTAGCCCAACCATTGCAGTTGGTTCGTATCATGCCAAATACGCCATCACTCGTCGGTAAAGGCGTGAGTGGTTTATTCGCAGAAGAGAGTATTAACGCCGAAGACAAACAATTTGCAGAGCAATTGATGCAAAGTGTTGGCTCGACAATTTGGTGCGAAAACGAGCAAGAGATCAATAATATTATTGCGATTACTGGAAGCTCTCCTGCTTACTTCTTCTTATTTATGGAATCCATGCAGCAAGAAGCCGAGAAACTAGGCTATACGCCCGATCAAGCCCGTCAATTGGTCTTAAATGCCGCGGAAGGTGCTGTTGCGTTGTCGAAATCACAAGGCGACACCCCATTTTCCACATTGCGCGAACAAGTGACTTCTAAGGGAGGAACGACAGCGATGGCATTAGCGCAATTTTACGATAGTGGTCTTCCGCAAATGGTAGCAAAAGCGATGCAACGTGCTATCACTCGGGCAGAAGAGATGGAAAAACTTTTTTAATTAACAGCGGGACGAGACATGCAGACTTTACTTTTTGTCGTTACAACCATTATTCAACTTTATATTTTTATCTTACTGCTACGAGTCTGGATGCAGTGGGTACGTGCAGATTACTATAACCCCTTCTCCGTGTTCGTGGTAAAAGCCACGAAACCTGTTATTACACCATTACGCCGTGTTATCCCTTCTATCGGGCCTATTGATACAGCAACAGTTACTATCGCATTTATCTTATCACTTGTTGCTATTGTCTTTAGCTTGTGGATCACCCATACATTGGCCCTTCTCAGTTTTAGTGTTATTCCAATCAGTATTATTCTGTTACTAACCTATGCCGGAAAATTAATTTTCTGGATGATATTGATTAGAGCGATCATGAGCTGGATTAGCCAAGGCCGTAATCCTGTCGACTATTTGTTATATCAATTAACAGAACCATTAATGGCGCCAATCCGTCGCATTATCCCTGCTATGGGTGGGCTTGATTTCTCAGCAATGATTGTCATGTTCATCTTAATTGCGCTGAATTATCTACGTTCTGATATTTCACTGATGATTGATCCAACATTAACAGGCATTCTCTACGCTGTTGGCGTAATGTAATAAGAGCGATTAAAAATGCAAAAGGTTGTTTTAGCTACCGGTAATCCGGGAAAAGTCAATGAACTTGCTGACCTGTTACGTGATTTTGGGATGGATATCGTAGCCCAAACTTCTCTCGGTGTTGAGTCTGCCGAGGAAACAGGATTAACATTTATCGAAAATGCGATTTTAAAAGCTCGCCATGCTTCTCAGCAAACTGGTCTCCCTGCTATTGCGGATGACTCTGGGATCTCCGTTGACGCACTCGGTGGTGCTCCGGGGATCTATTCCGCTCGCTATGCTGGTGAAGAAGCAACGGATGAACAAAACCTGCATAAATTACTCGATGCGATGAAATCGGTGCCTGATGGGGAACGTCAGGCACAATTTAACTGTGTGTTGGTTTACTTACGCCATGCAGAAGACCCAACACCTTTGGTTTTCCATGGACGCTGGCATGGCATCATCACTCATGAACCGAGTGGGCAAGGCGGTTTTGGTTATGATCCTATTTTTTATGTGCCAGAACTGAATTGTACCTCTGCTGAGCTGACGAAATCAGAAAAACAAGCGATTTCACATCGAGGCAAAGCCTTAGCAATGCTATTGGATGCACTCAAGAATGCTTAAGTTGCCACCTCTAAGCCTATATATCCATATTCCTTGGTGTGTACAAAAGTGCCCATATTGTGATTTCAATTCGCATACTCTTAAAGGTGATATCCCCCAGCGAGAGTATGTTGAGCACCTGTTGCACGACTTAGAGATTGATGCGAAATTCATCGGTGATCGCGCCATCAAAACACTATTTATTGGTGGAGGTACACCAAGCTTATTAAGTGCGGAATCCATGCAAGCGCTGATGGATGGTGTACGTCAACGAATTCATCTTGACCCACAAGCTGAAATCACGATGGAAGCTAACCCGGGTACTGTGGAAGCCGATCGTTTTTCAGGCTACCAAAAAGCAGGGATTAACCGGATCTCTATTGGTGTACAGAGCTTTGGCGATGACAAATTGATTACTCTTGGCCGCATCCACGGCGCTGAAGAAGCGAAACGGGCTGCGAAGCTTGCGACACAGCTTAATTTACGTAGTTTTAACTTAGACTTGATGCATGGCTTGCCTTCACAAACTCGTGATGAAGGGTTATCTGACTTGCGCCAAGCAATTGCGCTTTCCCCTCCCCATTTATCTTGGTATCAATTGACTATCGAGCCTAATACACAATTTGGCTCGCGCCCTCCGACCCTGCCCGATGATGATACATTATGGGAAATTTATTCCGAAGGGCATAAGCTGCTCACTGCGGCAGGGTATCAGCAATATGAAACATCGGCTTATGCTAAGCCTGGTTTTCAATGTGAACATAACCTCAACTATTGGCGTTTTGGTGATTATCTCGGTATCGGCTGTGGCGCTCATGGTAAGATCTCATTCACTGATGGACGTATTATGCGTACCATCAAGACTAAGCATCCTCGTGGTTATATGGAGGGGCGCTATTTACAAAAATCTTACGATGTCGATGCCCAAGATAGGCCGTTCGAATATTTTATGAACCGCTTTCGGTTATTGGAGCCAATGCCCCGAAAAGAATTTAGTGACTATACGGGCTTGCCTGAATCGGTGGTAAGAGACTCACTTAATGAAGCGCTAAATAAAGGCTATATCACTGAAAATGAGCATGAGTGGCAAATTACCAAACATGGCAAATTATTCTTAAACTCATTACTAGAGCTTTTTCTTGATGAAGAGTAATTTATTTTTGCAATAAAAATATCCCTATCCCGCCCCATAAATCACAAAAGCCCGCAGATTAAAGTGCGCTCATAAAATTAGGCGCTTTTAACTGGTGCGGGCTTTTTTAGATCACTTATAGTGCTTTAGCGACTGCATCAACTTGTTCTGTTAGGCTCACTAAACCACCACCTGACAAATACCATAAATCAGACTGCAAGTATGTGATTTTGCCATTTTTGTAGGCTTTCGTTTCTTGAATATTTTGATCTTCGAAAACGGTTTTATCCAGCTTACCTGCCCCGATCGCTTCACTGCGATCCACGATTAAAATCACATCAGGATCTGCCTGTGCGATGGTTTTCGTATCAACGACACGGCGCTTAGACTTATCCGCTTCTGCTGGCTCTGGTAACTCTGCGCGTTGTGCTTTAACAACATCATAAACAACACTTTGGTTATTTGGGATCAATTTGCCATCGTTATGCAGCAGAACTAACACTTTAGACTGTGATTTTTTCGCTTTTTCTTGGGCTACCGCAATAGATTTATCCAACTGAGCCAGTTGCTCTTCTACCGATTTTTGATTGCCATACAGCTCACCGATTAAATTGATATTCGCTTTCACTGAATCAATGTAATGCTGGCTATTTGTACCTAAATTAATGGTTGGAGCAATTTTAGATAGTTCATCATAAGACTTACCTTGGCGGCCAGTGATCACGATCAGATCAGGCTTTAATTCTGCAATTTTTGCAAGATCAGGCTGTTTCATTCCACCTGCATTTTGCACATTAGCAGCAATATTGCCTTTAATGTAAGCAGGCGCATTGCCCATTGGCAGCGCAACGACCTTATCGCCAAGCCCTAATTTTTGCATTGAATCATAAACACCAAAGTCGAATAAAACCACTTTCTGTGGAGCCTTATTCACTTCAGTCTCACCTGACAAATGTTTGATATTCACTTTTTCAGTGCCTTGTGCAATGACGGCGTTAGGGGTAAATGCCGCTGATTCAGCACTCAGTGCATATGGCGCGGAAAAAGAGAGTAAGGAAACAAGTACAGCAGGAATGAATTTTTTCATATTAAACAATACCAGTTAGTCACTAAACCAAACTTGCATTCTAGAGTGAGCCATTAATAAGTCAATCAAATAAGAATCAATTTCATTTTGATTATTATTATTGATAAAAACATCACATTTTTGCTGTGCTAAATAACAAAGAGGCAGAGCCCAAAATAGGCCTCTGCCTCTTAAAAAAGAAGAGAATATCTCTTACTTCAGTGAATTCATTAATGAAATACGTTGCTGTTCAAGGGAAGTCACTTTACCACACACTTGTTGACCAAACTGTTGGAAGCTATTTTCTTGTTTTTTCCACTCCGCTTCGAGGTCTTGCTGAAGCCCACCTAAATTCCCTAAAAGGCCTTGCAGCGCTTTACTGCTATCACCGCCAGAGAGCAGTTGCTTACGCCCCATTTCATTAATACTGTCCTGTAATATGCCACCTAGACTCTCATTGACCAATTGACGCCCTTGCGTTTCAACTTTGCTCATTGCTTGGTGATGGAAAGCATAACCATCAGGGCGTGTCTCTATGACTTGATTGATCTGACCATTAAGGTCACTTTCTAACTTCGTTAAGCGTTTACGTACATTGCTATCATTACCGATTACTCGGATCACCACTTTATCAAGGGTATTTTTCGAGGCCGATAATTTATTTTGGGTTTCCAATTTGATCCATGGAATATCATTACGGATAGCGGCTTGATAACGAACAGCTTGCTGCCTTTGCTGCTCGGTTACCTCAATTTTTTTGCCATTAAGAGTCACATCACCATTAGGCGTAATATTCAAGTCGCCACTGCGCCCAACCACTTGAACACTTGCTGGGGTTAGAAAGATATCGTCTTTAGGCGTCACTGAACATTTATAATCTGCGGCCTGAGTGCCTGCACTAGCCAATAAAGAAAGAACAATTAAAGTACGGCGTAACATAGTAACTCCTATTAGATCGTTTTACCGATTGATGATATCTAAAACACCGAACGACCAATGCGTTTTGATAATAATTCAAGAGCTGCGCAACCCACCAGCGAGTTCCCCGCCGAATCTAATTCAGGTGCCCATACCGCAACAGAAAACTGGTTCGGTACGACACAAACGATCCCACCGCCAACCCCTGATTTACCAGGCATGCCAATACGAAAGGCAAATTCACCAGAACCATCATACATCCCACAAGTCATCATTAAGGCATTAATTTGCCGCGACTGTAGTGGCGTAATAATAGGGTCGATAGAGCAAGATGACATCCCTTGTGATGTTAAGTAAGAGAAGCAGCGTGCCAGCTCTACACAGTTCATACTTAGAGAACAATAATGAAAGTAAGTTTCGAGAACTGTAAGGACATTATTCTCAAAATTACCAAATGATTTCATCAAAAAGGCAATGGCGGCATTACGGCTGGCATGTTCAAGTTCCGAACGCGCAACCGCAATGTCGTAGCTAATATCTGGCTCGCAAGCAAGTTTTCGGACAAACTCTAGCATGCGTTGCTTGGGCGCACTTAAACGTGATTGCAGCATATCTGTAATCACAATCGCTCCCGCATTAATAAAAGGGTTACGCGGAATACCTTTTTCCATTTCAAGCTGGATCAAGGAGTTAAATGGTAATCCTGATGGCTCTTTCCCGACGCGTCGCCAAATTTCATCTTCTTCATAACGCGTCATCGCTAAAGTCAGGCTCAGTACTTTTGAAATTGATTGGATAGAAAAACGTGTCTGAGCATCTCCCGCCATAAAAATTTCACCGTCAGCAGTATGCACCGCAATCCCCAATTGATGAGGAGGGACATTCGCGAGAGCAGGAATATAATCTGCGACCGCGCCTTGACCAATTAAAGGCCGTACTTGGTCTAAGATATCGTTCAGTAGTTGATTAGAAAATAGACGGCTCACTGTACTTCACTCCAGAAAACAAAGGCATCCTAAAAGGATGCCTTTGGTCGTAATGACCATTAGAGTTCGTAAAACAAATAAGAAACCCAATAAATCGATTACCGACTTAAGAAATTATTCCCACCAAACATCAAATAGCTCTGAAACAACGATATCTTTCATGCCTTTTGATTTTAGCCAGTTTTCGACAATGGTACGGTGTTCTTCAGTACATTTACCGATTTTTTGCAGGCAAACAATACCTTCCCAGCTCATATAACCACTTGCTTCAAACGCTAAGCCATTAGGTTCAATTGCTTCAGCAATCAATGCATCAACGGTACGATCGACTTCTTCGATAGGCGTACCTTCTTCAAAGCTCCATTTTACAATGAACCCTAACTCTTGGAATTCATCAATACGTAGTTTTTTACGTAAACGACGACTGCGTTGTTGCTTAGCCATTATTTTGTCCTCTCAAACATTAAATCCCATACACCGTGCCCCAACCGCTGGCCGCGTTTTTCAAATTTTGTTTCAGGTCGTGTTTCAGGCCGAGGTACATAATCCCCTGATGCAGATAAGTTTTTATACCCATCTGCATGGCTCATCACTTCCAACATATGTTCCGCATATGGCTCCCAATCCGTCGCCATATGAAAAACACCGCCCTTCACCAGTTTAGCGCGAATTTTATCGGCAAAAGGCCCTTGCACAATACGGCGCTTGTTATGTTTTGCCTTATGCCATGGATCTGGGAAAAATAGCTGAACCATAGATAAACTTTCATCGGGGATCATACGGTCCAACACTTCAATTGCGTCATGACACATGACACGTAAATTTGTCACATTTTCTTCTTTTGCGGAAGCAAGGCATGCTCCAACACCAGGCGCATGGACTTCAATCCCTAGAAAGTTTTTTTCAGGATTTTGTGAGGCCATTGTGACTAAAGAGGCCCCCATACCAAACCCTATCTCAAGTACAACAGGATTTTGGTTATTAAAAATTGCGGCAAAATCTAAAGGCTGTGCAACAAAATCGACTCCCATCGTTGCCCATTCACTTTGTAGCGCATCTTCTTGGCGTTGCGTCAAACGTCCTTGACGACGGACAAAGCTGCGAACGCGGCGCATAACCCGCCCTTCTTCATTATATTCTGGGGAGATGACGTTATTGATCATAATATAAAAATTCTACGAATTGATTGCCTAATCAAGTAAATAAGCGAAAATGACTACCCTTGCCGACTATTTTCAACAAGTTAGTAAAACGATTAATAATACAAACTTCACATGAAAGTGCAGGGAGTTTATCAAAACTCATCCAAGGTTGCAGGTGAAAATTGGATAACTTTACACTCCAGCACACAATAAGCGGTTTACAGCTTGTCCGGTCTATGTTGCAATCCTGACTATCTCTGATTTTAATAGAATTACCGATAAAAATAATATACTCAATGGAAGCTCAACAATTTTCGCTCGCCGTGCTTAATTGGTATCACCAATATGGCCGGAAAACTTTGCCGTGGCAAAAAGAAAAAACGTCATACCATGTCTGGCTCTCGGAAGTCATGCTACAACAAACCCAAGTCAGTACGGTTATTCCCTATTTCGAAAAATTTATTCGCCGTTTTCCCGATGTAAAAGACCTCGCGAATGCCCCCTTAGATGAAGTATTACATCTATGGACGGGGCTGGGCTATTACGCACGCGCTCGCAATTTGCATAAGGCCGCAAAAATCATAGCAGAACGTTTCAATGGGCAGTTTCCAACTACATTCGATGATGTTGTGGCCCTTCCTGGTGTTGGTCGCTCTACAGCAGGCGCTATTTTGTCGTTATCACAACAACAGCACTATCCAATATTAGATGGTAATGTTAAACGCGTGCTCGCTCGCTGCTATGCCGTCGAAGGATGGCCGGGGAAAAAAGAGGTCGAAAATCGCTTATGGGATATCAGTACTGAGGTTACCCCTAAAGAAGGCGTCCAGTTCTTTAATCAGGCTATGATGGATTTAGGTGCTATGGTATGCACCCGTAGTAAACCGAAATGCGAACTTTGCCCCCTGCATTTAGGTTGCATAGCCTATGCTAACCACTCATGGCAGGATTACCCCGGTAAAAAGCCGAAACAAAAGATCCCTGAAAAGACAGCTTGGTTTCTAATTATGCAGCAAGGCGATCACGTTTGGCTTGAACAGCGACCACCTTCAGGTATTTGGGGAGGGCTATTTGCCTTCCCTCAATTTGAAACCCAAGAGCAAATGAATGCGTGGCTTTCTCAATCCGGTATTCAACATGATACGCCAGAACAATTAATTGCGTTTCGCCACACATTCAGCCATTTTCATCTGGATATTATTCCTGTTAAAGTTAATATTCAGGCATTTACTTCAGCCATGGATGAAGGTAAAGGACTTTGGTATAACTTAAATCTCGGTGCAACAATCGGCCTCGCTGCGCCGGTTGAAAGCTTACTTCAACAGCTTGCCGTGCCGCCTGATATTCTGAGGAAAAAATAATGAGTAGAACAATTTTTTGTACTTTTTTACAACGTGACGCTGAGGGGCAAGATTTTCAGCTCTATCCGGGTGAGCTAGGAAAGCGCATTTTTAATGAGATTTCGAAAGAGGCTTGGGGTCAGTGGATGGCAAAACAAACCATGCTGATTAATGAGAAAAAGCTCAATACCATGAACCCTGATGACCGTAAAATGCTAGAGCAAGAAATGGTTAAGTTCCTATTTGAGGGACACGATATTCATATCGACGGCTACACACCTGAAAAATAATTGATTGGTCTACCTATCTTAGGTAGACCATGAGCTTGAATACTGTGGAATGTATGAAAAAACTGTTAGCCTTAACGCTGCTGGTGCCTCTTCTTATCTCCTGCTCCAGCAATAAAGAGTCTGATTTTAATCCTAACTATGTGAAAGACACCAATGGGTTCGATATCCTTATGGGGCAATTTGCCCACAATATCGAAAATATCTGGGGGATCAAAGAAGTTCTCATTGCAGGCCCTAAAGATTATGTTAAGTATACCGATGAGTATCGTACCCGTAGTCATATCAACTTTGATGCTGGGACGATTACAGTAGAAACCATCTCCGCCGTAGAGCCTTCAGAACATTTGAAAAAGGCTATCATCACTACCCTATTAATGGGTGATGACCCAAATTCTATCGATTTGTATTCTGATATTAATGATATACCTCACAGCCAAGAACCTTTTCTATTTGGGCAGGTATTAGATAACACAGGTGAACCCATTCGTTGGGAATGGCGCGCAAATAAATACGCTGAATACCTTGTTAATAATAAGTTGCAGCGCCGGCAATCAGGTATGAATGTCATTTGGTCTGTGACCATGCAACTGGTTCCTAACCACCTTGATAAACGCGCTCATAAGTACCTTCCTTTTATCAGGAAGGCATCGGCTAAATATGGGGTTGATGAGTCACTTATTTTAGCCATTATGCAAATCGAATCGAGCTTTAACCCTTACGCGGTAAGTCGTTCCGATGCGTTAGGCTTGATGCAAATCATGCCAAATACCGCGGGTAAAGATGTTTTCCGTTCGCAAGGTAAGTCAGGGGTTCCGAGCCGTAGTTACCTTTTCGATCCGGAAAAAAATATTGATACGGGAACTGCTTATTTGGCAATTTTACAAAATAGCTATTTAGGTGATATTCAAAACCCAGTGTCACGCCGTTATGCCGTAATAACCGCTTATAACGGTGGTGCTGGTAGCGTCCTTAGAGTCTTCCACAGCGATAAAAAAGTAGCTGCACAGAAGATCAATCAGCTCGCCCCTGGCGAAGTTTATCAAACGCTATCAACAAAGCATCCTGCTGCCGAATCGCGTAATTATCTGATAAAAGTCGATAAGGCTCAGAAGAATTACCGTCTCTAAAGGCGATTAATATTAGTACAAAAAGCACTCGTTTCAGTATATAACTGGCGAGTGTTTTTTATTTTATCGTCTTTTTATTAGCCTTACTGTTCAATAATCAGCTAACCTGTTGAAAAAAAGCGCATACGAAATAAAGTTTTTCGAATGTTCCTTGACTCCAACTGTGAAATCAGGTTTAATACGCCTCGTTGCCCGGATAGCTCAGTCGGTAGAGCAGGGGATTGAAAATCCCCGTGTCCTTGGTTCGATTCCGAGTTCGGGCACCATCTTTCCTTTCGGAAATGGTGTAACCGTTTCCCTAGCACGGTCGCTGGAAGTGAGATCCCCAACGCCCGGTTAAAAACTTGAATTTCAGTTGTAATCACGTTCATGACTTCTCACGTGGTTGACAATGATTTATCAAGTAAGGGTGTTCTGGTAAAACACCCTTCTCAATCAAATCCAGCTTATACACAAAGTTGATGAAATAGTCAACTTTGTGTAAATATTTTTTATTTTACATCACAATCCCTGTCTTTTTGATACTAGTCTTGAATGCTCACCACCTAATCCCATTGTTAAAAACTCCCCTAATTCGTCTTCCAGGATCCTGACTGTACTGTATGCGTCCAGAGCAATATACTCCATTGTCGAAGACAGGCTACGGTGTCCTAACATCTGTTTCGTCAACTGCATATTACGTTCAGGATGTTTCATTAATGTGGTCGCCAGTGTATGTCTGAAACGATGAGGACTGACATGAAATCCACATTCCTTTGATAAACGACGAAAAAAAGAACGTATCGTCTGACCGACAGGCGTTTCAGGCCGGGAGGATTGTTTATGATAAAGACGATGTACATCAAACAAAATATCGTTTTTATCCGCCCCGTGACAACGCATTTCCTCAGCCAACGGAGCCAGTAAACCACGCAGTGGCTGAACAAAAGCAATCTGATATTCCCGGTGATTTTTACTGCTTTCACTGCGCAATGTGATCGTACACTCCTCAAAATCCAGATCGCCAATACGCAGGTTAATCAGCTGGTTAAAACGAATAGCCGTCAGTCTCAGCGTTTCCAGCACAGCAAACCAGAATCGAGTGGGATAAACAGCACAAACCTGAAAGTGAGTCTGATCAGGTGGCAACATATTTTCCTGTTGCTGAAATTGTTCCAGAATACGG
>NZ_JAMPOG010000033.1:0-1532 GCF_028480065.1 Providencia sp. PROV189 | reverse complement strand
GTTCAGTTCATTTCTTCGCCATCTCAGCACATGCTCATGTGTCACTTCATCCGGCAGCGGTAACGCATTTTCACAAGCGCCACAATAACGCAGAAAAAGACGCACCATCTTACGGTATGTTTTCTCCGTATCCGGCCGTAATACTTTATTGTAAAAGTAATTACTCAGCATTTGCTCCCAGACATCTACTTTTCGTTTATGCTCATCAGGACTGTGCTTATCATTCATAAATGCCCCCTGTTTTCTAACTGCTGACAATTCGAATAAACAATGATTCCTCCGGCATATTCATGCCAAAAATCTGACTTCCTTTAATCATGTAACCATTGATTTTTTTATGGGATAACGTAATTAATGTTTTGTTATCACTCAGCGGATTCAGTTTTTCACCATAAATCCGAGCCCTGAAATGTCCCGTTTGCCGGGTATCACGACGGATAATTCTGTGCAATTTAAGGGATTCAAAAGAAGAAATAATATGGCCGATATCATCCGGATTTTTACCCGTCTCCTGTATGTACTGATAAAAAACAGCCGGACTCTGGCAAAACAAATACTCTATAACACAGTGAACCTTCGCATCCGGCGTATTTATTGCTATTTTTCCGCTCAATAATCCGGACTCAAACCACGCCCAGAAAGCTTCGCCTTCATTTTTTGTACTCAGGCAGTTTTTGAACTGTTCATCCTTCTCATCACTATTGCCCGTCTGAGTATCAGATAAGACGTCCGGCATTAAACCTGATAATTCAAGTGCATATTTCATATCCTCAGATAACGGAAGAGACGTATCTGAGACCGTTTTTTCATCGGCAGAATCAGGTGTCTCCGGAGCAACCGCACCTTCCGCTTCTGCTACTACCATTAGCGGTATATCGCAGTGAATTCCGTTCTCTGTTTTTTCTGAAGTAACAGACTCCGGAGGCAATACCGATGTTACAGGGAGGGGGGCAGGTTGTGGCTTTTGCGCCAATTCAGCGGGTGCTGATGACGCGATATCATTCTCCGGCTGTCCTGATAGCACTGAAGACGAAGCATCAGGCGCTGACACAGAAACAACGGAAGAAAGTGCCGGCAATGCACCGGCGGGGAACGCAGCCAGAGCCTCATTCAGCACACGCTGTAAATCATTATCACCGTTTACCTGCCCGGTCACCACGTCAGACAACGCCTGAAGCGCCTTTGGTGTACCCGACAACCAGTGAATAACCTTCTCCGGTAATAGCCGGAAAGCCATCATGGCCCCTGTTGTCCGGCGAAAATGCGTGATATCCGGCACCGGCTCATGAAAGCGAAAACGATACGGCTCTGATGGCGGACTGATCCCCGGCTGCCACGGTGACAGACTGTTCAGTTGCCCCTCAAACTGTGCGGTTAACGGCAACCAGTAAAACAGCCCGGTATAAAACACGCACACATTCCAGGCACTGAACTGCCGGCTCTGCTCTTCCGACGGAAGCCCCCGGGGCAGCATCTCTTTCTGGGACATCCGCATACACCAGGCCGTCGTATTCAGCGTTAAATCCAGCAGG
>NZ_JAMPOG010000032.1:0-6202 GCF_028480065.1 Providencia sp. PROV189 | reverse complement strand
CCACCACCCGGCTGATTTGCTGTAACCAGTTTTGTCGCTGTGGTGTGGCCAGCAATATGTCAACCGACTGCGGTAAATAAAAGCCGTCACTGTCACGGATAAATAATACTTTTTCCTGCGTGTTTCCCGGGGAAACACGTAATGTTTTCTCTTCCGCTTTCCGGGAAAGCGATTTACGAAACCACGGTAACATCGGTGTTACTGCCTCTATAATTCGGTAAAAAAACAACAACGCAATATAAACAAAACATAAATTATTTTAATATCAGGATAAGAACAAATAATAAATACACTTTATTTTCATTGCGTTAACTCATCCACAAAAATAATTCCGACAACAAAACAGAAGATTGCATGAATAATGCTCTGTTATTTTGTCTCTGTCTGTTTCTGCTGCCAGGCACGGATTGCCTTTTCATACGCATCCGCATTCACATGCTCCCGGGTCACCCCGCATTGCAGAATATTTTCCCGCTCTGACCAGAAGCCCGTATCTCTGTTTCTTTCCACCAACTGACATTCTGTCAGATAATAACGCCCCTGCTCAGCCTGATGCCGGCTATCCTGTTCAGCCCATATCAGAAAAGCCCCCACAATCAGAATCAACGGCAACAAAATGGTGGCTGTCGTAAAAAACGGATACAGGATTTCATTCTTCAAAAACGTTACCCACTCCCATACCCCTGCCCCTGATTCACATTTCATCACGTTCCCCCCGCCTCTCATTCAATGACGGCATCACGATAGCAACGCGGGGATAAAACAAAAGCCGAAATTAGTTTTCCGAAAAAAATAAAAAAACCCGGTATCACTACCGGGTTTTCAGTCAATTGAATCGATACGGAAGCCTCACCCTCCGTAATGTGGTAATGAATCAAGAATATAGTCCGGTCCCGTCACATCCCGGAAACCGTCCTCATTCTCTTCATCACTGAACTCAATATCATCAGATTCATGGTCGGCTAACCGGCCATGGTCATACTCGCTGTATCCGCAGAAACCACAGCCTTCTTCGGCATAGACATGACGGACCTGACAGCGGAAACGCGCAGACAAAGCACACAAGACCTCTGCTGACGGCGGCCCCCACGGAGTATCAAACTCTGCGGATAACTCCGTCGCATGCCCGCCATCAATACAGTGAAAACCACTGCCGTTCGGCCATTTCACACCATAACGACACTGATAAAGGTGATATGTACTGTTACCGGGGGCAAACGCCTGCCAGCACGCCTGTCTCCAGATAACTTCCGGTGTTTTCCATAAACGACCGTTGAAGCCGTGTAATTCAGCCGCAAGGCTGGTCGGTAACAATGTCCGCATATCCATTGGTACGGCTTCCCCTGTACCGCGAAGATACTGAATATCCTCCCAGGCTGTCGCCACCCGGCTCTCATCCTCCCCGGTAAACCGGTTTAGCCAGTCAAAACTGCCGGCCGATAACAACGGTGACAGTCTCGCTTTCTGCATCGCCGTCAGCGAGTCCCAGGAATGGTACACCCCACCTTCAGATAACCACATCTGATACCACTGATGGATTTGCTGACAACATGACGGCATCAAATCCGGTGCGGTTATCAGCATCTCAACCCAGTGCGTGAAGGCGGTGTTTCCCGGGGAAACAGGGCCGGTTTCCCCGTATGAGGTCAGTTCCGGTAACGGCGGAAAAGACAGCGGTTTTACCGGTTTCAGTATCCCCGCACAGCCGGCCAGCAACAAATGCAGACTTTGTGCTATCGCTGTCTGCCAGGCGGGTATCCCGTCATCCGCATATATCCAGTGTTTAAGCGCCGGCATATCCGCCGCGTTGTGTAAGGTGATGTCAAGTCGGTTTGAGCACCAGTTTGGCATGGTGATATCCTCTTTTCAGAATAAAAAAAGAGGGCTTATCCCGTGAGGAACAAGCCCTCACGGGAAAGATGTCAGTCGTTAATCGTTAAGGATTATCCGGGCATGACATCCGGGTTAATGGCACCGCTCAGCTGAGCCTGTGCATGTAAGGCATCGGTATCACTGACATACGGGGATGCCGGCAGATAACAGGATGCATTCAGTTTCTCCAGATGGTATTTATCCACCAGACGGTTGACCGCCGATACCGGCGATATTCCGAGTTCAATCATCCGGGATACCTCCGCATCATCAGACAATCCGGTATCACTCAGCGTAATCCCGTAATGCACTTTCAGTAACTGATGTACCAGTAACTGAAAACGGATAATGGTGATTTTGTCCATCGCTGTCTCCTACGCGGCCTGTCGGGAGGTGGCCGTATTCAGTAAAAACTCACAGGCCTGACGGGCCTGCCCGGCTGCCCGGAACAACGCTTTTTTGTCCGCTTTCAGTACCCGCAGCCAGCTGTCAAGATAACTTTCATGATTCACCTCTCCCTCAACGCTTAACTGCGCACAGAGAAAAGCGCTGCCCATTTCTGCAACCAGCTCCTCAAAACTGTACAGCGGGTCACCAAATTTCAGGGACGATGAGGTGATGCCTTCACGGGCCAGCCGGGACTGATGACCAGTACTGTGCACCAGTTCATGCAGTAAGGTGGCCCAGTAATCAGCATCCCGGTCAAACTGTGACGACAGTGGCATCACAATCCGGTCCTGTGACGGACTGTAATATGCACGGTTCTGCGCCGCACTGGTCACCTTCACGCCGCTGGCATTCAGGATATCCAGTGCCCGGTGCGTGGCCGGCAGGGTTATTCCTGTCGTCACCTCTCCGGGTTGTCGCCGTTTTTCGTAAAAATGTGCCGGCAGGTCATCACACTGGGCGATGTTAAATAACGGATTCGCCTTTATCATTGGTATCTCCGTCATCACCACCTCACCGTGTTCATCCCGCAGCGGCTCACCGTGACGGTCTTTTGCCGGCACGTTCAGCGGTTTGAATATCACGGTATCGGTCGCCATTTCGCCTTTACGGACATAACCACCCAGTTGCTGTGCCTGACGGTAAGTCAACCAAGTATCACAACCAAAGCCCTGCTCTGCCGCCGACAACCATAACAACAGCACATTCATCCCCTGATAGGGATGACCGGTCAGGGCGTTCACCGGAAAACCGGTGCCCGTCCCTTCTGCCGGCCGCCATGGCCGTTTCCACGGGCAGGTGCCTTTTTCCAGCGCGGTCACAATACGGTCAGTCACTTCCTGATAAATATCGCGAACAGGCTTATCCGCAGCCGGGCGGCGTTTACGGTCAGATTTTTTCATCGGGATACCCTCAATAAAAAAGGTGTATCCCGTCCTGATGGCGGGATACACCATCAGGTGAAAAAACAATATGGTTAATTTTTAAACGGTGTTTCCAGTGGAAACACTGGTTGAAATGTGTTCAGCGTTTCCCGGAGAAACACCTTACCGGCTTACCACCAGGCCACAAAACACAGTGACTCTGCCTCAAAGTCAAACGTCTCCGTTATCCCTGACAGCCAGCGTCTGACGTCTTCCACATCAGCCCAGTACACCTCGTCATAGGCCGTTGAACCAAAGAAAAAACCCTCTGTGGTCGGAAAACGTGTCTGACAGTTTTCCGGCGTCAGTGCCAGCAAGTCCTGCTGTAAAGCCCGCAGATGAGCCTCTGTCACCGGCACTTTTTCACAGTTTTCAAAAGCCCCGATATGGTCATGCACCCACTTAAACAATGCATTGACCTTACGGAAATACCCGACTTCAATATCGCCGTCGCTGTCCGCTTCTGCATAACGTGAGCCGGGTATCCGGCTTTTGTCTGCACCGCGCTTTTCACTGGCATAAAAGTAAATATCGAGTCCCATACACTTCTCCTGCTATAAAAAAGGCAGGGACTCTCCCGACAGGAAAGTCCCTGCCGGGTTGAGTAAAATAAAACTATCCGTTCATGCCGGGCACATTCTGCTCAGCGTCTCTGACACACGATAGCGCACACGCCAGAGTGTCCCAGTTTATCCCCAGCTCCGCATCAAAATGATGTGCAACATTCGTTAATGTTGCCCGCGTTTCTGCCGGACAAGCCGTTTCATCAACATTGGTAACATCATCGGGGAACCACATCTCACACAACACGAATGCCTCCGGATTACAGCGGGATAAATCCGCTATCAGTTCCCGTATCGTACAGGCTCTGGCCATTATCCAGCCTCCGGCACATCAATGCCTTCCGGTAACGTCAGGATAAGATAAGGGAATGCCTTACTGACATAGTCCAGCACCGGTTGCCAGTCCAGAGTATCCCCGTCAGAAGAGACCGAAAAATATCCCGGACACAGGTTGTGCAACAGCAGTAATGCCGCCACCACAAACACGTCATAGGGTTTATATGCCGTCTTGCAGAAATCCCAGTAATCCTCAACGGGGATTTCGCGCTGTACAATAAACGTCTCATGATTCATGTCATCAGCTGCATTGCCGTTAAAACAAAGTGCCTCACCGTCATCGGTGAATAATGAGCCATCGTTCAGCCGGTTTTCACCCAGACCATCACACAACACTATGATTTTATCCAGGTATCCGCCGCATATCTGCTCTGCGGATATAGGATTGGCCAGATAGTGGTGATAGAGCTTGTCCAGATGTTCACGGAAGTTCTGCCACATCAGGGGGTCAACGCTTTGTTTTTGTGTAAAATAATGTGTATATCCCATGTAATAAATCCTCATTCTGATTAAAAAATGGCGGATTCATCCCCTGACGGAAATCAATCCGCCGGGCGGGGTCATGACAAAAAGTCAACGGAGTTGTCAGTACAACAAATCAGCGACACCAGGCATAACGCACCTGTGCCAGCTGGAGTGCCATCGCCATACCGGCACGGTATGCCGCATTGGCGGAACGAAATGTCCTGCTGTCCAGCGAAGTGATCAACGAATGAAAGCGGTATTCTTTCGAATACGATCCCAGACGTACGGTAATGCGGATCCTGAACTGCCGGGGATTCACTTTCACCACCGTCGCACGGTAAGCGTACCGGCCGGTCCGGTTACTTATCCACGGTAATTCATCGGGTATCCCTGACGAGACAAACGGTATACGGTCATAAAAACGGTACAGCCGTTGCATGATCAGACTCAGAAATGAAAACGGTTTGTTTTCAGGCAGTAAAACAGACATGTGTTTCTCCGGTAAAAAAAGACGGAGAAACTGCCACCTGACGGGGGAGTTTCCCCGTCAGGTAGGTAAGTTAAAACAGAAAATTGTGGCGGATTAATTGCTCAGTTCAATACCGATGAGGTATTCATCAGCCATCTCCATTGCCATCCATTCAGTGACAGTCTCATCCTGGCCGGCTTCACAGCCTTTCTGCCAGACCGCTGCATCAATCCGCTGACCGATATCCGGTAAACGGCGAAGCAAATATGCCGGCCAGGGTCT
This sequence comes from Providencia sp. PROV189, assembly GCF_028480065.1. Lineage (NCBI taxonomy): Bacteria > Pseudomonadati > Pseudomonadota > Gammaproteobacteria > Enterobacterales > Morganellaceae > Providencia > Providencia sp. PROV189. Next base: position 845 of record NZ_JAMPOG010000032.1, on the reverse strand, counting down.
CATCAGACCATCCGCCTGCCATAGTAATAATCTGCCGTAAGCAAATCCGGCATCATAAAGCGTACACTGCATCAGCGAAACGGAATGAGGACGGTTTTGCTCCCCGGCATACCTTTCAGCCAGTTTCAAATCAGCCTCAACATTTCGCAGTGTCCGGGCTTCCTCAACCAGCCACATCAGCCATTCCCAACCCCGGGAATAGCGACAGACGTGATCGGCCACAAAGAACAGCCCACGGGCAATGCCATAAATCAGGTTAAATAACGTCATCGGAGCTTCTCCTTTATCAATCACGGGGAAAGCCCACGGGCTATTTTCCCGTATGGGTCGTAAAATCAGTGAATATCCGCCGTTAAGCACCAAACATCAGCGCTTCAACCGGATCTTCAAACTGTGCATTTTTGGCCGCGTCGTTGTAGATACGGCGAAAGTCAGACGCATAAGGCGTTTGCTCTGCCGCTTCCCAGACTGCGCGGACCCTTTTCTCAAGATGTGGACGGGTAAAATCAGCCTCCACAGATAACACACCCAGTTGCTCTGCAACGGCACTGATTATCCAGAAGTTTGGCGGAAAATTATCTTCGTCCATACACTCGCCAATATCCAGACGGACAAAAGCAAGAACCATATCGAGATCACCTGACAGGTGATGCAATTGCGTGAGATAGTGCAGATCGTCAAAAAAAGACGATTGGGGAAATGTAGATACCCTCATTGAATTTCTCCTGAAAAAACGGAGAAATTCCCTGATGACGGGAGATTTCCCCGTCAGTGGGTTGCTTATATGATGCGTTACGTAAAAATAATCCTGATGATAATACAGTTTGATTATCACCCTCCGTCAA
>NZ_JAMPOG010000031.1:0-92409 GCF_028480065.1 Providencia sp. PROV189 | reverse complement strand
TAAATAACCGATATATTGAAATTAATTGTTTTTTTAAGATTTTATATATTGTATAATTTTATAATGCATTAGCATTATACTCTACAATCCCTTTATCAATCGAGGGTGTCACATGGACATTCATTATTTTATTGGAATTAAGATAAAAACACGGCGAAAAGAATTAGGCCTTTCGGGGGCTGATTTAGCCAAAAAATTAAATATCAGCCAACAGCAAGTCTCTCGCTATGAGAATGGAATCAATAAAATACCTCTAAATCACTTAGTTAGCATAGCGATTGCGTTGAAATGCCCTATAGACTGGTTCTTTCAAGGATGTATTACTGAAGAGGATTACTCTATGCAAGATGAAACAATTAATATTAAGAGTCAAGAGCTAAAATATACAGCAGAGAGTGTTATTATTCACTCTAAAAACTCGCTCTAATATTTCAATCTATATTATTACATTTATGATACATCTGTAATTAGACAATTATATTTCAAACCTAATCACCTAAACAAAAAAATAACATAGCGATTAAATCGCTATGTTATTTTTATTTAACCTACATGTTTTTATATGTTAATTATACTGGATTTCATATGTCGCATAACTTGCCATCAACCCAGTTGTCACATCACTCGCCTTCTCTGCTGTGTAACCAATATAATATTGGAAAATTGCATCCTTATTATCTGATATTTTCGGTGTGACTTTAAGTTGCTGAGGATCTGCTGGAATAATTTTATTATCAGCATCTAGAATCGTGTTATTATTGATGGATAATGCAAAGTTAATATTTTTTGCACCATCAACTAACATATTTTTCAGAAGCCCCGCAGTTTCAAAGTTTGTTTTCGGCACCAAGTAACCATCCGCCCAAGTTACACTGATTTTATTGAGATCGGCATCAACAACTTCACCATTATGCTCAACAGATTGACATTGTGATAACTTGATAGTAAACATTTTTGATTTTAAATAGGCACCACCTTCACTATTATGAATTTCCATAAGTGAAATTGGAGCAAGATAGATATTCGCATCACTTCCTTGGTCATTCACGGAAACTACACACGAAACATCAACAACTTTACCCGCAAAAGATACCTTGCCTTCATCATAGTTAGTTTCAAAAGTTGGTAATGCATTTGCATAACCTACCGCTGAAAAAAGCATCAGTATTATCCAGTTTTTCATTGGGCTCCCCTATTAATCATAGGTTATGTTGAATTGCATCACAGCCTGCACATCACCAGCAGTCACTTTGTCTCCATACTGGTAATAGCGAGCAATATAGTTCGTATTAATATATTTATCGAGTGCAGTTGTTAACTCCCCAACCTTATAACTCTTACCCCAAGTTAATTTTACTCCCTTGTCGGTAAGAACTTGCACACCAATACCTTGTGCCGGGGACGATTTTGCAGTGTTATCCAGAACCCCATCTTGAGGGTTGGTATTCGGTGCATTTCTTCCATAGAAACTCATGTTTACAGAAACCGAATCGGGAGAAATACTCACTCCACCATTACACATTAAATTAATAGGGAACTTTTTCTCACCCGCAGTAGTTCCTCGACCTTTAAAATCGGTGCGCTTAACCGTATCTAGATGAACATCTTGGTTTTTACCTGTCATAATTTTACAAGATGGCGATACAATGGTAATGGCATCAGCCGATAAATAAGTAATAATCGCTGGTTCAACTGAATTAGGTTTGTAACCATAACGAGTATACTCACCTTGGGTAATTCGCCCTGAGCCTGTATTTTCTGCTGTCTTAATGATTTGTAACTTAAATGTTGAGCCAGCTAAATACACATTGATCTTTTGTCTATTACTCCCACTAACTTTAAACGTATCTGGGTAGGTCATTGCTACAGCCCCCATACGTTGGAAACGCAATCCTATCCCTGGGATATTCGTGTTATAGACTTTATTTGGCCCCTCAGTCAGCCCCTTTGCTGTTATAATGGCATCTAAAACAGTGCCACCATAACACTGTGCCCAATAACTGCCAGTTTCCTTTATCGGCCATGTTTTTTCTTGTATCACACTACCTACAGGAAGATCTGGGGAGACAACCACTCGGCCAAATTGCATGTCGATATTCTCGGCTGGAACCCAACTATTTCGGGTGCATGTAGCATACGCGGGGATACTCGATAGCACTGCTGCCAGTGCTATTCCATTACGTAAAATTGTGTTTATCGACATACACTATCCTTACTGGTTCCTGCTTCCAGAGAAAATACACATTGCCCATTATCCCATTTCACAATAGCTTCTTTGGCATCTTCGTTACTAATAAATACCGTGCCACCTTGTCCGACAACACCAATTGACTCACCTTCAGCGTTAGTCACTTCCGCGCCAAATGGCATTGGCTTTTTATCGAGACGCACAACGTTAAAAGTCCGATTACGTTCAACTTTAGTGCCAAATTTCACCTTAACAATACTGCCTTCATAAGGAACGACTTGGCTTGATGTGTTTTCGAACACGATATCTTCAGCACTGCCTTTAGGGTCAATTTCAATATTATTAATACGATAAGGTCGTACATATGGTGCTAGTGCATAACCACCTCGATTGACGCGTACACCTGGAGCACTGATAATTGAAGCGCCTTCTGCACCTTCGGCTTCAATCAACGCCATTGTCGTTGCAGTATTTGGTGTGAGTACAACGCCCCCTGAATGCACAACAACAGAGCCATTCGCACCAACGCCAAATTGGCGATAACCTTGCCCTTGACTATAATTAGCATTGGTATTGACATAAGGAGTACGATAACCCGTATTTACTGCAACACTGTGTTCACCACCTCTAGCCGTTGAGGTATTTAGCCCATAAGTCCAGTTATTCTCATCATCTAGTGCCCCATTAACACCGAGCTGAGTTGAGCCAAATTTCTCATTATTAAATACGGTGTTTGAGGTTAATGTGGTACTTCTGCTGTCACCAAAATAGAGTGGAATATTTAGGTTTAGGCTAATACGGTCGTCTTTCTTTCCATGTGAGTTATTATTATCCGAGTAGACTCGCATAAAATTAATGGAATAAGAGAGGCGCTGATATTGGTTGTTATAACTAAACTGATACTGTTTCTCAGTGCCAGAACGTTCCCAATAACTTGATATACGACCTGTAAAATACAGCCCACCAAATCCATCCGGTAAGTTTTGGTTTACTGTATAGCTAAAACCATTTTTTTCACGCCAACGGTTATTTGAAAGACCACGTTTATCATAATCGATCGCATACAGCGCATCGTTAACATTAAAATAGTCTTTCGTTGAATAACGATACGCAGCCAATGAAATATTGGTATCAGTTTGCGATATCAGTCGGTTAAAAGTGATACGATAACTTTGGCCATTATCGGTTCGATGTTTTAACGCAGTTCGAGATTGCGTCACGTCCAGTGCTAACGCACCAATCCCCGTATTAATACCAGTACCAACTAAATAAGCTTGGTAGTCATCAAATGCCGTAACACCACCATAAAGTGAAAACGTATTATTTAAGCCGTGTTGGATCGTACCTTGCATAATATAAGGGCGATGATGCAAACCATCGGTATCAGACTTACCAGCAGCGACTTGATAACGTGTAAAGCCCGGACGTAACAGTTGTGCTAACGATGAATATGGCACACTGAAAGTACTTTCACTGCCATCTGCTTCCTTAACGGTGACGTTTAGGTCATTACCGTAACCGGATGGATAGACATCATTTAAAATAAACGGCCCTGGTGGTACTGAAGTTTGATATATGATCGAGCCATTTTGGCGTACAGTGACTAATGCGTTACTTTGGGCAACACCACGAATTTCAGGTGCATATGATGTCATTCCATCAGGATACATGCTGTCATCTGTCGCAATTTTTGCACCACGCAAGCTAATACTGTCAAACAGATCGCCATCAGTATAAAACTGACCTGCGGTCATTTTTGACTTCATACTTGCAATAGGTCGTTGTAAATAAGTTTGGTTGCTGTTCCAACTGGTGCTTCCTGAACGTTGCCAACTTAAGTTACCGATATGTTTTAACAACCAGCCATCGAATGATAACCCTGCATTTAATCCTAAATACGCACTGGCATCATTCTGCCCCTGAGCTCCGCTCGTATGATTATCATAATAGTTAGCCATATAGGCTACATTAAGTGCTGGTATTCCTTTTTCCCAGAATTGTGGCGCAACATACCCGCGTGATAAACGTTGTTCATAAATTTGGGGTACTGAAATATCTAGACGTAAATTAGATGAGTGAAATTTATCATTCACTTCACTCAAATTATTCCACTCTTTAAGAGGTAAGCAGGTGGATTCTTGTGAATTTAGTTGTGGGTTTAATTTTTCTGCATCAACACCAAAATTGCTCAACATAGCTGGCGTATAGCACACACCTAAATTCCCATCTTTTTGTTGAACAATATTTAAATCATAGCGTCCTTTCCAATTATCATTGGTATACACATCAACAGAATATTTACCTTCACTAATTGGAGCAGTATTGAAGCGTTCTAAATCAACATTATCTTTGCTGCCTACTATGAATCCACTGTTAAACTCGTAGGTTGTGCCTTCCGCCCCCCACGCGTAAAATGTTGGCATCATACATACAGTGACAAAGCAGGTCACAGAGAGTGTATTACTATATTTATTTATTAACTCTCGCTGTTTCATTTTTCTGTCCTATTTAACAGTTGTTTTAACTGCTATGTCCGCCCCATAATCATTGATATTGTTCAAAACAATGTTTTCACCTGCTTTAATTGTTTTTTTCAATACCACTGAGCTCTGGCTTTTTGGTGCCACCATAACCGCTTTATCAGTTAACCCATTTTTTCCATCTGTAGAAATTTTTGTAATGGTAATAAAAAATGGTGTTGGGTTATTTATAGTCAGATTATTTCCATTAGCACTCACAATTAGTTTTTCAGGTGCTAATTCACGGCTACCTAAACCTACAGGACGATAAATAAATTTAAAACGAGAACGAATTGCCAGTTGTAAAAAGTTTTGATCTTCTTTTCCTGCAGTTCGGACTGTCGGTGGAATATCTAAAATATTCAGCCACCATAAACTTTCCTTATCTTGTGGTAGTCCATTTTTATCCATTAATTTAATACGGAGAGTTTGACCACCCTTAGCATCAATACGAGATATTGGAGGCGTAATTTGAAATGGTGTTTTTATTGTATCTGGTGTTTCAGATGCATCACCGGTATCTAACCATGCTTGTGCGACAGCTGGTCTATCCGCGGTATTATTTAACTGCACTGTAATTTCTTTTTCATTTCCAGGATAAATAAATCGTGTGCCGTTAACAATAATGTTGTTCGCTAATGAAGATGCACTGAAAACGAAGCAGAAGAATAAAACAATTGCTTTCATTTGAACCTCTAAATAAAAGCGGCAGTTAACCTACCGCTTAGATAAATATTACTTTTAAATTAATTTAATATTATTCGTAAGTAATTTCGTAAGTTGCATAGCTTTCTACGATACCGCTGCTAACAGTATCTGGCGTAGAAGTTGCGTAACCTACGTAATAAGTGAAACGTGAACCGTCAGCAATATCAACTGTTTTTGCTTTAGGTTGAGTAGCACTAGTTGGGTTGATTTTGGTTTTTAAATCAGGATCAGCATTAGTTGCTAATACTAATTGAATATTTTCAGCACCCGTTGAATCAGTGTTAGCTAAATAACCTTCGTTTGCACCAGAAGCACCTACTAATACGTTACCACCAGTCCAGTTAACATTTAATGTAGTGTCATCAGCTGTACCTTGACAATTAGTCACGTCAATAACAAATGATTTTGGTTTCAGGTAAGTATTTGCACCTGCATCTTTAACTTCTTTTACTGAAACAGGAGCCAAATAAACTTTAGCGTCACTACCTTGGCCGTCAACAGAAATAGTACAAGAAACATCTGTCACTTTACCGTAAAAATTAACTTGGCCACCACCAGCGTTTTCAGTTGCAGCGTAAGCAGAAGATGCACCAATAATTGCAGTAGCAATTGCAGTCAGTAATACTTTTTTCATTGTCATTTCCTAATATGAGGGTTTTTATTATTACACTAAACAGAACTTATTAAGCACCTAGTCTTTTAATAAATAATTAGCGTAGGGTGTTGACCATATGTTTAATATGGTTACACATTTATTTCCGTGTATTTAAGCTACTGCTAATAATTTAATTAAAAATATAGTTCTATCTTAATCAGTCCATTTTTAGAATTAATAATCATAACGTGGTCTATATGATTTCGGAGAGAGGATACATAAAAACTTAAATTACATTAAATCGTTTTTATCATGAGATACAATAAAATTTAATAGTCTTAGCCTATCAAACAACTGCTATTGATCGAAAAACCTTATTGAATATACACGATGTATTACTCGTTTTACGCTAATTTATCAAATTGATTGTTTGTTTTTTATTTTTATGTTTTTAACAAATTCTAAAAAATGATCTTATAGTGATATTTTATAAAAGAGATAAATGCAAAAACTATTCTAAATAAGATTATCCTTATTGTGACTACTTATTCTAAATTTATATACTCAAAATAAATATTAGTCTAAATATGATATTTGGGTTTTAAATAATATAAATTAATTTTATGTTTATTCATTGATGGAATTAATTCTCATTTGAGAATATATTTATGATATAACGGTAATGCATCATAATTGGATTATTTACTCATGTAAGGAGTAAAACAATATGATTATATGGATAAAGGTGTATTTTTAGATTAAAAGCAAAACTTAAGCGATAAATCAGAAAGTAATAGGCTTTATTTTGATCTAGTAAGTAGAATAATTACTTGTGATTTGACTATATTTCAAAAGTTCTTTTTATTTCGCTATTTTATTCCTTGCCTAGCACCCAAAATGCGCTAATGAAGAAATAACAAAGGTTACTTATTGTTAGTAAATGTTATCAATTAATTTGATGTATGCACATTTTTTCTTCATATTTTTTGATCTATTCAAATTTTTTTAAATGTGTAACCATTTGATAACTAATGTTAAAAAATAATTTACCCTCCCCTCTATTGAGACTTAACTCAGATATCAAAACCATCCTTAAGAATAGTCCTAAAACTCACCTGAAGAGTATAAATAGCTTTTTATTTCACCAGCGCTGAACAAAAAAGATGCTCAGTTAAGGTTAGTTAGATCACTTTGCGCAATAATCTATCTAAAGATAACAAGATTAATGGAACGAATAAGCCTGTTTAATGCAACTTATTTAGACCATAACATAAAGCACACATCGTATATTGAATATCTGTTATCGTAAGAAGTGAGAGTTAGATCTCTTTCAACTACACACACCGATCAAACTTTAATCGACATTGTTGTTAAGTTACTACTTTCATATTGTTAGCGACCAATCAATTAAAACTACCGTTAACCTCTTTAACAGCACCTTACAAAATTGCTGACTTAAACTGCTACATTCCATTAATGTGAATGCAATTAACCTACTATTAGCCATAAAGTTAATTGCATTCAACGCCTTTATTGACTGAGATATACCATGCAAGCCCATTTTGTAGAGAATAAAATCATTACTCCGCTAGGCGGGTTTACCTTCAATATTCTTATTGTCTGGGTTATCGGGGGCTGCAAATGCGAGCTCTTTTAACCAGTCTGAGAGAATGGGCTTAGTTTTCTTAGCGTCAAGCTCTGCTCTTTCTTGCTTAGTGAGTCTAATAACCACAACTTCTGTTTTCATTTGATGCATTTTGGTCTCCTCCCTTTAGAGGCTTTACCATGCCATACTCAAGAAAAAGATAGGTCTTAATTACTTAATTTTACAAAAATAGAAGATAGCAATACAAACGACTACCAGAGTGGCATATTGATGTTGCTATACGCTGGTTATGTCATTTTCCGAGTGATAGGTTGGCGGGGCAATCAATGATGCTCAAATAGAGATGATGGAAAATTATAATAATTCTCAGTAAGTTATTCGTTGAGTTATCAACTTATACACTGTATGAATATGATTAATTTATAAGGTGAGATCGTCTAATGCCAATTTCTTTGCCCCAAACCCGAAGTGCCTTTTTACTTTCTCTATGGGTTATCGCTCCATGGTTTATTGCTATCCTCTATAAGCAACCCATGTTAGGGACTTTGATCTCTTTTGGTGCATATTTATTAGTTGTATCATTTCCTAAACTCCCCACGAAAAAACCTATTTATGTTTTACTGCAAGGAGCCTGCATTTTATCTGCTCTTGCGGTAATCGGTGTTAATGTCACCCTTGGTAGCCTTTTATTCTTTATTTGCTCTGGACTTGGCGCTTTTTTTCAAGGCTATGCCGAATTGCGGTCAACCTATCTACGTTTACCAATCGCCCTTGGCGTTTTAGCTTATTTCCTATCAATTGGTCAGGTCCCCGCTCAGGGTAGCTTATTTTATGGCATCGCATTTACACTCGGTACATTTTGGGGCGTCATTATTGCTTATATTCTGTTGCCCCGTCATGACCTTCCCGCACCAACAACTCAAATTGATATGCGCACTCCCGCAGTACAGCGCTTCTCTGTGGCAATAGTTCTCGTTGCGCTCATCGGGAGTGCTCTTGCAACCCTGCTCCCTAGCTCTCATCCCTGTTGGTTACCTGCTGCTGGTTTAAGAGTGATGAAATCTGAACGGACAGCAACTTGGCAAAGGCTAAAACAACGTGGTGCAGGCACTCTGCTCGGTGCTGCTGTAGGGGGGCTTTTACTTGGTTTATCAAATAACCCACTCTTACACGTTTCCTTAGTGGGCCTATTGTTATTCGCCATGTTAATGATCGGTGCGAAACGTTATGGCTATTGGACATTTTGTTTAACCGCTATCGCATTAACATTTAACTTAACGGCCACTGCTGGGCCTATTGTATTAGCGATTGACCGAGTGTTACTGACGGTTTGCGCTTTGGTCATTGCCATCATGATGTTATTGCTACTGCCCAAATCGACAAAATAAGTTCTTACGCGGTGATATATTGGGTACAGTTTTGACATCTATCAGGAGACACTATGATCCCATCATATGAATTACTCGATGGATTCCAAATCCCTCAAATTGGTTTTGGAACATATTCATTAAAAGGTTTACATGGGGTTCGGGTTATTGAAAGTGCGCTATCACATGGCTATCGTTTATTAGATACTGCATTTAATTATGAGAATGAAGGTATTGTCGGCAAAGCCATTAAAAATAGCTCGGTTCCTAGAGATCAAATAACCGTCACATCGAAATTACCTGGCCGACACCAACAATACAATAATGCCATGCACACTATCCAAGAATCAGTGGCTCGATTAGGTTTAGATTATGTTGACCTTTATTTGATCCACTGGCCAAATCCGAAAAGAGGAACATTTGTTGAGGCTTGGCAAGCATTAATCGATTCACAACGTTCAGGTTTAATCAGAAGTATTGGGGTGTGTAATTTTCTCCCTGAACACCTAGAAACATTAGAAAAAGAGACGGGCATACTTCCCGTGGTCAATCAAATTGAACTGCATCCTAATTTTAATCAAGCCAAACAGCGTCAATATGACCAATCTAAAGGGATCATTACGCAATCATGGAGCCCATTAGGTCGTGCCGGTGATGTGTTATCTAATCCAACCTTACTCAATTTAGCGAGTCGCTATAATAAATCGGTATCGCAAATTATCATACGTTGGCATTTACAGTTAGGTGCATTACCAATACCGAAATCGGCGCATTCGTCACGCCAAATTGAAAATATTGATGTTTATGATTTCGAATTATCGCCGGAAGATATGCAAGCAATAAATAACTTATCTTCTGCTAATGGTCGATTACGCAATCAAGATCCTGCTGTTTATGAAGAATTTTAATACGTCACTGTTTTAAAATACGACAGCCCTATAAAATAGGGCTGTCGCGTTATTCAAACATATTGGCTAAATCAAGCTTATCTGATTAAGATGATGTTCTATCTACTGGCCGATTCATGATATGGTCTTCCCAATCCACCACATCTTTTTCTCTAACCGCGATATGGCGAACAGAGATCCGCTCACTGTGCATTGCCGCTTTTGACCCCGTTTTAAGAGGATGCCATGCAGGTAAGGTTTTACCTTCTAGCAATAAACGATAAGCACAAGTGTGTGGCAACCATTCAAACGTTTCTAAATTGTAGCGATTGAGCTTGATACAATCTGCCTCATAACTGAAACGATCTTCATAATGCTTACACTGGCAGGTCTTGATATTTAATTGATTACAAGCCACGTTAGTAAAATAAATTTCATCCGTGTCTTCATCCATCAGCTTATGTAAACAACACTGACCACAACCGTCACACAGTGATTCCCATTCATCGTCAGTCATTTCATCTAACGTTTTTACCTGCCAGAAAGGCTGAGACATAATACTTATCAATCCTATATCATTAGATCACTCGAGTCGTTAACGAGTGGTCATTAATTGAGAGCTTTAACATATCACCCGATGTCAACGGCCCGACACCCTCTGGTGTTCCCGTTAAAATAATATCCCCCGCACGCAAAGTAAAAAAGCGAGACATATAGCTAATCAGAGGTAATATTGGCGTGATCATATCACGAGTAGAGCCTGACTGGCGAATTTCCCCATTGATCTCCAGTGAAAGCTGGGCACTTTGCGGATCACCAAAGTTATTAACCGGAATAAAGCCTGAAATAGGACATGAACCATCAAACGCTTTACTTTTTTCCCATGGCTGCCCTGCTTTTTTAAATTTTGCCTGCAAATCACGCAATGTTAAATCTAATGCCACAGCAAAACCCGCGATTGAGCGAGAAACTCTATCTTCATCAGCATTTTTTAAGGGCATACCAATCAAAACCGCTAATTCTATCTCATGGTGTACAGAGCCAAGATCTTTTGGAATAACAATCGGTTGGTTAGCGTCACATAATGCCGTTTCAGGTTTGATAAAAATCACAGGCTCTTCGGGGTGTGCTGAGCCCATTTCTTTTATATGTTTCGCATAGTTACTGCCAACACAAACCACTTTGTTTGCAGGGAAATCCAGTAAGGCACCTTGCCAGTCACGATGTTGGTACATAGTTGTAACTCCTATTATCGTTATTGTATTTTTTGAGCAACGCCATCAGCCATGAGGCAAACGCTCAAAGCAAAGTAATATGAACGATTCCAATGCATGATCGTGCGGAAGTTTTCAGTTACTAAGTATGCACGCCCTAACGGATCATCAGGGATAACAACCCACGTTTTTAAATTGGGTGATAACTGCGCAGATGCAGGGAGTTTAACACCAAGTTGCTCCCACTGTGCAACCGTTTTGCCCTGCTCTGCTTTCACGCCTTCCAGTTGCTTATCAAAGTCGGTAGGTAGGCTCACTTGATAGCCCCAAGGTAGTGCAGACTGCCAGCCTTCCGTAGACAGGTAATTGGCAATTGAGGCAAACACATCCGCCTTATTGTTCCAAATATCCATTTTGCCATCGCCATCACCATCCGCCGCATAAGATAAATAAGACGTCGGCATAAATTGGCTTTGGCCCATGGCGCCTGCCCAAGAGCCTTTTAACTGCTGCTCTTCCGGTATATAGCCTTTATCCATAATTTCCAGTGCAGCCAGCAACTGTTTACTGAATAATGCTTCACGGCGGCCTTCAAATGAAAGCGTAGCTAATGCTGAGATAACATCTTCTTTACCTTGGGAGCGACCAAAGCCACTTTCTAGCCCCCACAACGCAACAATATATTGGGGCGGTACGCCATAACGATGGCTAATCGCATTTAAGAGTGACTCATTTTCCCAATATTTTTCCGCGCCTGCATTAATGCGTGATGCAGGTAGCACATTCTTGAGATAACTTTCTAAAGTCACCGTTGCTCTTTTTTCCGGTTGCCCTTTATCGGCCTTAACAACGCGTTCAATAAAATGAATATGGGCGAAACCACGTTCAATAGTTGCAGGTTGAATACCTTGAGCTAATGCATGCTCTTTTAACAACTCCACATAAGCAGGGAATTGCGATGGTTCACGCTCTTCGAGTGGAAAAGCTTTATTTAGCGCGATCACCTCTTTTGCAATCATGGCATCTTGCTCAGCCTGTGGTGTAACCAAAATAGGTTGTTTTGCTGAGCAGCTAGCTAAAAATAGGCCGCTAATTAAAGTAAATAATAACGTTGGTTTTATCACATCACCTCCCCAAGTAAATTAACATCTAAGTATTATCCTAATTTTATTCGCTGTAAGACTCTCGATATTCAGCGAGTAGGTTTTCAACTGGAGGTGGAAATTGCAGATAATACCCAACTTCAATTAAATCAGCTTTGACTTTCTCAATGTCTGCATTTGCCAGCTTGTCGCGGTTTGCAAGGGAAAGGGTCATCGCAAATTGAGGAGTACCAAATTGTTTCATGAGTTCTTCAGGTACACGAGAAAAATCATCCTTCTTCTCAATATAAAGATATGTTTGTTCACGGTTAGGACTACGATATATTGCACAAATCATTATATTTAACTCTTTTTCTTAGTTCATTGGCTTGCTTGAAGAATGTAGTAACTATAACATGCTATTGTTTTACAGAATATCGTCACCCGAAGTTTGTTTCGGATATTTTAATTTGCTGAGCCCGGATAGATGTCACAGTCGCCAATAGAACTCAAAGGCAGTAGTTTTACTCTTTCTGTTCTTCACTTACACAGTGAAGAACCCAAACTCATCAAAAAAGCGCTACAAGATAAGGTTAGTCAAGCTCCTGACTTCCTTAAAAATGCGCCAGTGGTTATCAACATTGCTGATTTAACCACAAATGCTGATTTATACAGTATTCACAAAGCAATTATATCGGTTGGCTTAAGGGTTGTCGGAATAAGCGGATGTACCGATCCTTTGCTACGTAAGAAAGTCAATGATGCAGGCTTACCGGTTCTCAATGAGGGGAAAAGCCAAAAAGCCGTTGATACTCAACCTAAGGCTGTTCATACACCGGTCGAGGTAGCCACTCCCGCCGAACCTGAGTTTAATTACCGGAAAACACGAATTATTAATGCCCCTGTTCGTTCAGGCCAACGAATTTATGCACCAAATAGTGATCTCATCGTAACAAGTAATGTGAGTGCAGGTGCAGAATTGTTGGCAGATGGTAATATTCATATATATGGCATAATGAGAGGCCGAGCACTTGCAGGTGCTTCTGGCGATACGGAAAGCCAAATTTTTTGTGTCCACTTGCAAGCAGAGTTAGTGTCTATTGCAGGTGAATATTGGCTGAGTGATCAGATCCCGTCTGAATTTCTCGGCAAAGCAGCGAAACTTTGTCTCGTTGACAACAGATTAAATATTGAAAACTTAATTTAGACCTTATTTACAAGGAATTATTCATGGCACGCATAATTGTTGTTACATCTGGTAAAGGTGGCGTCGGTAAAACCACTTCAAGCGCGGCCATAGCTACAGGCCTAGCTCAAAGAGGGAAAAAAACGGTTGTGATCGATTTTGATATCGGTCTACGTAACCTCGACCTGATCATGGGATGTGAACGCCGAGTAGTGTATGACTTCGTTAACGTCATTCAAGGTGATGCCACATTAAATCAGGCACTGATTAAAGATAAACGCACCGAGAATCTTTATATTCTGCCAGCATCACAAACTCGTGACAAAGACGCACTGACACGTGAAGGCGTTGAAAAAATACTCGACGAATTAAGTAATGACTTGTCTTTTGATTTTATCGTATGTGACTCCCCAGCCGGTATTGAAAGTGGTGCATTAATGGCACTTTACTTTGCAGATGAAGCGATCATCACCACGAACCCTGAGGTTTCTTCTGTTCGTGACTCTGACCGCATCTTGGGTATTCTCGCCTCTAAATCACGCCGCGCCGAAAAAGGGCTCGATCCTATCAAAGAGCACTTGTTATTAACCCGCTATAACCCGGGTCGTGTGACGCGTGGTGATATGTTAAGCATGGAAGATGTGCTGGAAATACTTTGTATTCCATTAATTGGTGTGATCCCTGAAGACCAATCTGTTCTACGTTCATCAAACCAAGGTGAACCGGTCATCTTAGACGCAGAATCTGATGCAGGTCAGGCATACAGTGACTGTGTTGACCGTATTTTAGGTGAAGAGCGCCCTATCCGATTCATTGAAGAAGAGAAAAAAGGTTTCTTGAAACGCCTATTTGGGGGGTAAATAATGGCTTTATTGGATTTCTTTCTGTCGAGAAAAAAGTCGACAGCAAATATCGCAAAAGAGCGATTGCAAATCATCGTTGCAGAACGTCGCCGCGGTGATAGTGAACCTCCTTATCTTGCTGATATGAAAAGAGATATTTTGCAGGTTATTTGTAAATACGTGCAAGTTGACCCTGAGATGCTTTCTGTACAATTCGAACAAAAAGGTGATGATATCTCAGTACTTGAACTCAACGTTACGTTACCGGAAGGTGATGAAATCAAGGCTCCTGAAAAATAATCATAGCAAATAGCCGTTGTTTTTAAGTTGTAAATAGCGGCTTGCTTTTTTATTTGTTCAACCAATTGAATTTAAATAATCATCAATGGAATGAATATTTGTTCTATGTGGTTTGGGTGTCTATTGCCAAAAGAAATACAAAATCCCCCAACTCTCCGATACGCCTCTGCCGATAGTTAACTTTCTGTCGAAACCGTAGCAGTGCAGTAAATAAATCGATTGATTAATGAGTGGGTGAGCTATTCAACGCTTAAGTGCCGTCACTATTCACTAGGCAAAAGGTTAACATTTCACTCCTAGCAAACCTAGGAGTGAAAATAGGCCATTAACGCGCTTGTTGAAGGAGCTTTGTAATTGGCTCAGCAAGCATTCTTCCTCGCCAACCATCAAGTAATTCAGGCTGATTAGGGATAGATTTGATCCCCCAATGTACCGAGAGCAACTGGTTTATTTGTCGCCTTGAAGCAAGCAATTCCGCATTGAATTTCTCATGCTCTGCAATTTCTTTAACAACACTCTTTATCTCTTTAAATAACGTTTTATATTGAGGTTGCTCATTCAAATTCGCCACTGTGGGGGGATATTCACTCTCATCCATCTGTTTGGCTTTTTCAACAATACTGAGTAACCGCCTTCCATGACAGCGGATCTCTTGCCCCGTCAGCCCTAATGCGTCTAATTCACCTAATGAACCGGGTAAATAACGCGCCACTTTCCAAAGATGCTCCTCTTTAACCACAAAGTTAATCGCCATATCACGCGCTTTTGCTTGATTTAGCCGCCATTCCGCCAGCATTTGCAAGCAAGCCAATTGCTCATTCTTTAACTGACAAACATTGGTGATATTACGGTAAGCTAATGCAGGATCAGTCACATTTTGTCTGCGTTCAACCGTTCTTTGGCACTCTTCTAGCGCAGCAGAAAGGTAGCCTGACTCTTCCACTTTCTGCATCAGGATCTTGGCTAACGGCAGCAAATAAAGTACGTCTGCCGTCGCATATTGGCACTGTTTTTCACTTAAGGGGCGCGCTAGCCAGTCGGTTCGAGATTCACTCTTATCAAGCTCTATGCCTAAGTATTCAGAAACTAAAGAAGCGAAACCACAGGAGATTGGATAACCCAAAAAGGCTGCAATAACCTGTGTGTCGACCATCGGTTCAGGCACACACTCAAAATCATGCAAAAACACTTCAAGATCTTCACTACCGGCATGTAAAAACTTAGTGAGGCTCTTATTTGTCAGTAAGGCTTTAAACGGTGAAAAGTCGCTAATAGATAACGGGTCAATCAGTGAAACTTGTTTTCCATCATAAAGCTGTAGCAAACCTAATTGTGGATAGTAAGTTCGAGTACGGACAAATTCGGTATCCAATGCCAACCAATCGGCTTCACTCGCCTGCTGGCATACCTGTGCAAGTTCGCTATCAGTTGTAACTAAACGATAATTCAAAACAAATTTCTCTTTTTATATTCTGATCACAGTAACGCCGGTAAAAACCGGCGTTACTCATAGGGGTGCAAACCGATATGACAACGTTACGCTGTTGATTTATCTTTTTGCTGTTTCTCTTCATCACGTAGTTCCCTACGCAATATTTTACCAACGTTCGATTTTGGTAGCTCGGTTCGGAACTCAAATAACTTAGGTACTTTATAGGCGGTTAATGAGCGGCGACAAAATGTTTTCAGATCATCTGACGTTAGATTAGGATTACTACTAACAACAAAGACTTTAACTGCCTCCCCTGTACTCGTACTCGGCACACCAATCGCGGCACACTCTACGACATCAGGATGAGATGAAATCACATCTTCCACTTCGTTTGGATAGACATTGAAGCCCGAAACGATGATCATGTCTTTTTTACGATCGACAATGCGGATATAACCTTCACTGTCTATTTCAGCAATATCCCCCGTCGCTAACCAGCCATCATGTAAAATTTCCGCGGTTGAATCAGGGCGGTTCCAATACCCTTTCATCACCTGTGGACCTTTCACCCACATTTCCCCTGGTTCCCCAAGTGCAACCTCATTTCCATCATCATCAACCAGCTTGATTTCTGTTGATGGAACCGGTAACCCGATACTACCACTATAAGCCGTCAGATTATACGGGTTTCCAGTGACAAGTGGCGAACATTCCGTCAATCCATACCCTTCTAATAAATGCTTCCCAGTCAGTTTTTGCCATTTTTCAGCAACCACTTTTTGAACAGGCATCCCGCCACCAACCGTCAACCTGAGTTTGGAGAAATCCAGTTGTTGAAACTCTGCGTTATGTAGCCATGCATTGAATAAGGTATTAACACCCGTAATCGAGGTGATCGGATAACGTGCTAACTCTTTAACGGTACCTGCCACATCACGAGGGTTAGTAATCAATAAGTTCACCCCCCCGACATTAATAAACAGGAAGCAATTTACCATAAGAGCAAAGACGTGATAGAGCGGTAGTGCCGTAACAACAAATTCTGAACCTATTTTTAATACCGGACCATAAGCCGCTCGAGCTTGCTCGATATTCGCTAACATATTACGGTGCGTTAGCATTGCCCCTTTCGCTACCCCTGTCGTCCCTCCGGTATACTGAAGGAACGCAAGGTCATCGCCATTGATCTTTGGCTTGATATATTGCATGCGATAACCGTAATGCATCGCACGTCGGAAAGAGATAGCATCTGGTAAATGGTATTTAGGCACCAGCCGTTTAACATACTTGACGACAAAATCCACTAATGTCGCTTTCGGACGAGAGAGTTGATCCCCCATCCGAGTTAAAATAACGTGCTTAACCTTGGTATTAAACACCACTTTTTCAAGGGTATGAGCAAAGTTAGACACAATGACAATGGCCGTTGCACCACTATCATTTAACTGGTGCTCTAGCTCCCTTGGGGTATAAAGTGGGTTAACATTGACGAC
Organism: Providencia sp. PROV189; assembly: GCF_028480065.1. Lineage (NCBI taxonomy): Bacteria > Pseudomonadati > Pseudomonadota > Gammaproteobacteria > Enterobacterales > Morganellaceae > Providencia > Providencia sp. PROV189. The sequence goes on along the minus strand of NZ_JAMPOG010000031.1, from coordinate 74,990 downwards.
AACCATCCCCGCGCGCAAAACGCCAAATAGAGCTATCGGGTATTGCAGCAAGTTAGGCATCATCAACGCGACGCGGTCGCCTTTTTTTAACCCTAACCCATTTTGTAGGTAAGCGGCAAAAGCACGACTTCTCTCTTCTAACTTGCGATAAGTCATCACCGCACCCATGTTGATGAATGCAGGTTGGTCAGCATATTGCGAAACCGAATTTTCAAGTAACTCTGCTAAAGAAGCAAAGCGATCAGGATCGATCTCTTCCGGCACATCGCTTGGGTAATTTTTCAGCCAGATTTTTTCCAAAGTATGACTCCTGAATTTTAGTATAGTAATATAACTCAAACACTCTTTTAACAAATTATTAACTCAGCGTACCAGTTTGAAAAATACCCTGTGCTAAGGTTGAGAGGTCTATCACTAAATAAATTTCATTCCTTCGAAACAAAAATAGGCGGACTATTCCGCCTATTTCGTTTTAGTATGTTATTCCAGAACGATATCTGGTGTAGATATCATAATAATACACTTTTTTGAATCATTTTTGAAAAAATTAACATATTTCCCACGTATAAACCTAATAAATAAACTGACTAAGCTCATTGCCGAATAAATAGCCTTTCACTTCTCATTTTATTCGGTTAAATAGGTTTGTACTGGAGCAACGCCCCCCGGATAGCCATAACCATAGCCATATCCGTAACCCCAAGGATGGTTATAGTAATAAGGGTTTCCGTAATACCCATAACCCCATGGGCCTGCTGGCGGCAAAATTACACTTTGCGCTAAATTCCAACGTTGGTAACCCGTTACGTCTAGCGTGACATACTTATAGGGGATATCACCAATTTTACCAGGCTGCTCTCCGGTAATTTTACCCACCACTGTGATGTAACGACCATTATAGTCAGCAGGATCAAGGAACCCATTAACAAAGGCATAAATACGACCAGTTGATGCCGTATTTAATTCTGGTGCTGCATCATATTTATTCAGTGGGATCACGGCAATTTCTAATCGCGTTTTATTAGGCTGATTAAAAACAGAGATTACTTTCCCACCAAAACGCCCTTCCTGCCCAATATACATTTCAGGCGCATTTTGTACTGACGATAAGTTAACCGCTGGATTAGGTGACGAGCCTTGAATTGAGGCTGGGATCGACACACACCCCGTTAACGTTAATATGCCGACAAATAAAACCGCTTTAAATGTCGAACGGCTGTTAATTTTTATACCCATATACCACCTCCATTTAGCTTTAATTATAAATTCAGACGGCAAGGATTAACATTAATATCAACTAACATAACACGATATGTTCAATACTTTGAGAGATAAATACACGAATAATTCAATTATAGACTGATAAAATAAGGCTTGATGAGTCTCGATGCTAATTTCAATCATCGAATTAAAAAAAACATCCATTTAAGACAGTAAATATTGGTAGGAAAAAAGCGTAAAACAGAACTTGGCTATGCCTAACTTAACAATAAAATAAGCATAGCCAATCTAAAAAATATACCTATTCACGACCCGGCAGTTTTTTCCACGTCACTTCGTTACGTAAATATGTTGGTTCAACGTTTTCGACGGCTTGTACCTGACCCGAACGCCATAAACGTTCAGCAATCGGTAACATATCTTGTGCCGCTGGCAATGTGATCCCACTTTCAATCAACGAAAGCGCACTGTCTTTTAATTGCGGATAAGCTTGCCAACCTGTTCCTGCTAGGCTCCATTGCCCTGCCAACTGAGCGATTGAATCTCTAAATAGCTCCGGCGCCATAACAGCTTCGGTATCCTCACCGAGCCATATACCCTCTGCCGTACGCTGATATTGAGCGCAATATACCTCTGTCATGCGCGCATCAATCGCCGTCAAAATCTGCTCATGTCCTTGCGTTCGATATGCCCCTTCTGCCAGTGTCATCAATGATGAAACACCGATCATCGGTAAATTGGCGCCGAGTGCTAACCCTTGGGCGATACCGACCCCGATGCGAACGCCCGTAAAACTCCCCGGTCCACGACCAAACGCTAACGCATCCAATTGGTTTAAAGTGACCCCCGCTTGGGATAATACCTCGTCCACCATTGGCAACACTTTTTGTGTATGCTCTCGAGGCGAAACGGCAAAACGCGAAATAATTTCTCCATCGCATAACAATGCGACTGAACATGCTTCTGTTGCTGTATCAACAGCAAGAATACGGCTCGACATGCCACAACTCCGGCAAATGATTAGATTTGATGCCACTGTACCTGTACAGTGACCTGAAAATGACGTTTATAGTAGCATAAACTCAAAATGAAATAGCAGAAAAAACCGCTTATGACCTTGGTTTAATTGCTATTATTATGTTCTATTCGTTTTTTCTCAAGAAACTCAATTGCTTTAGATAAACTGCGAGTTCTTGGTGACGGCGGTAAACTATTCAAAAAAACCTTACCATATGGACGTGTTACTAAACGGTTATCGCAAATCACAATAACGCCGTAATCACTGGTATCACGGATCAAACGCCCAACACCTTGCTTTAAGGTGATCACCGCATCAGGAATTTGAACATCCGCAAATGGGTCACCGCCTCTTAATTGGCAATCCTCAATACGCGCCCGTAATAATGGGTCATCAGGGGCTGTAAACGGTAATTTGTCGATAATCACACATGTCAGTTCATCCCCTCTGACATCTACCCCTTCCCAAAAGCTACTCGTTGCAACAAGCACTGCATTTCCCGCCGCAATAAATTGAGCAAGTAACTTATTTTTACTGCTTTCGCCTTGCATAAGCACAGGTAACACGAGTGTTGTTCTCAGCTCTTCGGCTAATTCACGCATCATCATATGTGATGTACACAAGAAAAAGCAGCGCCCTTGGTTTTTTATAATCAGTGGTCGCAACATATTCGCAAGTTTTTGTGCCACCCCTTTTTGGTTTGTTTCCGGTAAAAAACGTGGCACACAGAGTAAAGTTTGGCTTTGATAATCAAAAGGGCTCGCCAATAGCAAGGTTTTCGCTGACGTTAAACCCAATCTATCGGTAAAGTAATTGAGTTGTTCATTAACGGATAACGTTGCCGATGTGAATACCCAACTTGCTGGCGTACTGGAGATCATTTCACTGAATTTTTCCGCAACCGTCAGTGGTGTTATCGCTAATAAAAAATGCCGGCCATAGCTTTCAAACCAATAGCTATAACCTGGAATTGTGACATCTTTTAGCCGATTCAAACGATTACGGTAGAGAGTCACCCGTTCAAAAACGGAATCTAATGTTTGCGAACGCCCTAATGATGTCTTGATCACTTCATAACATAACTCGAGAGAATCATCGAGTAATGTCAACGCGCGCTGCACCACAGGGCTTTTCAATAGATCACGCAAATTACCACGAAAGCTGCTCTCACCTAAATTTAAGCGAAAATCCAATGTGCTTTGGGTTAGCCTATCTGCACTTTTTTGTAGCTGAACCAGATCTTTTAGCTCTGTGCGATAGGCCATAACCATATCACGTGCGAGATCAAGAAGCTGGCGGCTACTGAGTTGTTGACCGAAATATTGGCTAGCAATATCGGGGATTTGATGCGCTTCATCAAAAATCATCACATCAGCTTGTGGCATTAACTCCCCAAACCCCGTATCTTTAACAACACGATCAGCCATAAAGAGATGATGGTTAACAACGATAATGTCAGCATCTAATGCTTTGCGGCGCGCTTTTAATACAAAGCATTCTTGATAACGAGGGCAATCACTGCCGAGACAGTTGTCATTAGTGCTGGTGACTAATGGCCAAACGGCATGATCTTCCGCGATATCGTGACAAGTGCTGATATCCCCAGACTCCGATTCAATGGACCAGTTGCGTAAGCGGACAACGGCAGACAATATTTCTGGCTCAAGGCTACCCCCGCCTAATGACTGCTGATCTAAACGCTCTAAGCAAAGATAATTTGAGCGGCCTTTTAATAACGCTGTCCGCCCATTAAATTTCATCGCGTCTATAATCGTGGGTAAGTCACGGTGATAAAGCTGATCTTGTAACGCTTTCGATCCAGTCGAAACAATCACTTTTTTACCCGAACGTAAGGCGGGCACCAAATAAGCGTATGTTTTGCCTGTTCCTGTTCCCGCTTCAGCCACTAGCACATGCTGTTTTTCAATTGCCTCCGTGACAGCATGTGACATTTTGACTTGGGCTGCTCGTGGTTGAAAACCTGGGATTGTTCTCGCCAAAAAGCCATTAGAAGAAAAATCGTCGTGCACCGCAAACCTATTTATTGTTCTCTTTGAAGGCGTCTACTTTATCATGTCTTGATGTTGCCTGCTGAGCTAAATCATCCAATCGTCATAGAAAGGATTTTTCATCAATAAAGCAAGCTGTTATCCTTAAAAAGACTCACTAATGAAATGAACTAAGGAATAATGATGACGATTGAAAGAATTGACCCTGACAAACGTTGGTCTGAAGCGGTTATTCACAACAATGTTGTCTACTACACCAGTGTACCGGATAACTTAGATGCTGATATTATTGCTCAAACAGCGAATACCCTTTCAGCGATTGATATTCTTTTACAACGCGTGGGTTCTGACAAAAGTAAAATCCTTGATGCAACGATTTTCCTTGCTGACAAAGCCGATTTTGCGGGAATGAATCAAGCATGGGATGCTTGGGTTGTTGAAGGCAGCGCACCGGTTCGTTGTACTGTACAAGCGGCGCTGATGAAACCGGAATATAAAGTCGAAATCAAAATTGTTGCCGCTATTGAATAACGACACCTAGCAAACGATTTATCATAAAAAAATAGAGCGCCAATCATCAATTGGCGCTCTATTTTTTAAGACATTTTAATAAGCACCATCCCCAACAATAACAGGACGATACCTCCCCAACCTTTATAATTTAGCCGCTGATTGAAAAGGATCCACCCCGCGGCTACCGTCGCAATAATACCAAAAGCGCCCCACAACGCATAAGCAATCGACAATTCGATACCTTTGACTGCTTGAGCCAACGAGCTAAATGCGCCTAATACTGCCACTAAAGATAAAATGCCTAACCAGTAACGTTTAAAGCCGTTCGACATTTTTAAGAGGATGTTTGCAAGAATTTCCAGTACCACAGCAAGAACTAAAAATGCGCCGTGCCACCATTCAAATTGGACGTCCATAATCAGGCCTCCGTTTTAGCACGTTCTTGTGCCAAACCACCTGATTTAACCGCAGAGACCGCACGCCCCGCCGCTTCTTTCACTTTTTGAGCAGACTGAGTGACGGTCGATTTTTTAGTACCTGATTTAATTAACCCAATTCCTGCGATTAACAATACTAAGCCACCAATTTTCATAGGGGAAAGCGACTCGCCAAACCACAACACACTAAACGTCGTGATAAATAGAATACCGATCCCTTCCCATAAGGCGTATGCAACCCCAAGGGCAACTTTTTTCACAGCAACAGCCAGCAAAATGTAAGAAGATGCAATCATGACATACATTACTGCCATCCCAGTAAAATCACCACTCACGCTGGCGTGTTTCATCGATAATGTACCGATCACTTCGGTAATGATAGCTAATGCTAAAAATATCCAATATATCATTATATAATCTCTCTATGGATAATCGCACGACTGCTTATTATTCATACAGAAATAGCAAACTTTTCGGCTAAGAAAAATTTTGTGCAATTATAAAAAACAAATAAATATCAAAGTGATGCTGATTTTATTCAGCAAAATGAATAATAGAGAGAGACGCTATAATGCACCGCACCAGTGGTGTTCACTGGAAAGGATCGCTGAAAGGAAAAGCCGATGGGTAGTTCTTCTTTGGGACTTACTGATTTTAATGCTATTCACGCTAAGCATGATATCTCATTCATTTCATCGGATGGACATCCATCCAAGTTACTCCGAACCCTCATATAATTGTTGATTACAGGTTATTTTTATCATGCCAAAAATATTAAGTCAATGAATATAAAAAGCTTTTTTAAATGAATATTTCTTGCATAATTATGCAAGAAATAATCAACTAACCTTGACCTATTCTCAAGTGAAACGAATAATCAACCACAAACTTCTCACTAGATAACCATACTTTTTATTGAAAAAAATAAATTTTTCATTGTTTTCTTTTATTACGTAGTCCTATCCATTGTTTATGATTGACTTCAACGGCAAACAGGCATCTTATATTAGCTAACTGCTTAATTTTGGCCGAAAGAGAGATAAATGGACACCTTTAACCTCACCTCTAACAGTTTTCAAAACGATGCAAATGCCACGCCGCTGCCTTATGATGTCATCTCCATCCAGTCGCAAGTTATTTACGGCAGTGTCGGTAACAGTATTGCGGTTCCGGCACTGATGAAGCAAGGGCTAAGGGTCGCTGCTGTACCGACAGTGATTTTAAGCAATACCCCCCATTATGTGACATGTCACGGCGGCGAATTACCGGGTGAATGGTTTCGAGGCTATCTGTCTGGATTAGTTGAGCGCGATTGCCTTGGCAGTGTACGTGCGATCCTAACGGGATATTTAGGCTCTAGAGATAAAGCCCATGATCTTGCACAATGGTTATCAAGTGTACGTCAGTCATACCCTTCTATACCTGTCATTGTCGATCCTGTTATGGGGGATGAAGATAGCGGTTTTTATATTCCCCCAGAAATTGCCGATGTGTATCGCGATGAAGTATTGCCGCTTGCAACGGGTATCATCCCCAATAAATTTGAACTCGCGACACTAAGTGGTCAACAGATAAAGACCCTTGATGATGCAACTCAAGCTGCTCGTTTATTACTAAAAGGCCATACGCAATGGGTGATCATTACCAGTGCATTCCAACCCGATGATGAAAGTATTGAGGTCGTGTGTGTCACTAAACAGGATGTCGCGGTTATTCGCCATAAACGTTACCCTGTCACGCCAAAAGGCACCGGCGATCTATTTGGTGCAGAGTTAACAGCTCAATTACTCGCGGGGCTGTCTGTTCCCGATGCGGCTAAAATGGCTTGTTTACGGATAGAGCAAGGTATTATTCATATGGCGGCGACAGGAAGAAGTGAGTTAGTGCTGTAAGATGCTCTCGCACCACGGATAAAAATAAGGCCAGCTTCCTTCTAGAGCAAGCTGGCCTACGAGATAAATCAACTATAGTTTATTCAAATTCGTTCCAAGAACGCCCATCACGAGTGATCATCGCAACCGATGCGATAGGCCCCCAAGTACCCGCTTGGTATGGTTTAGGGGCTTCATTATCCATAGCCCACGCATCCATAATGGAATCAACAAACTTCCAAGCCTCTTCAACCTCATCACGGCGTACGAACAGCGCTTGAATACCGCGCATTGCTTCAAGCAATAAGCGCTCATAAGCATCCGCAAGGTGTGTTTGATTAAAGGTTTCTGAAAAACTCAAGTCCAGCTTAGTGGTTTGCAAGCGATGTTTGTGATCAAGGCCCGGTGCCTTATTCATGATCTCAATATCAATCCCTTCATCCGGTTGCAGACGAATAGTGAGCTTGTTTTGCGGTAATTCCTGATAACTTTCAGAGAAAATATTCAGTGCTGGCTTTTTAAAATAAACAACAACTTCAGAGCACTTAGCAGGTAAACGCTTACCTGTGCGTAAATAAAAAGGTACTCCTGCCCAGCGCCAATCATCGATGTCAACGCGTAGCGCAACAAAGGTTTCTGTCATACTTTGTTTATTAGCGCCTTCTTCTTCAAGATAACCGGGGACCTTATTACCTTGAACAAAGCCCGCAGTATACTGCCCGCGAACCGCTTTTTCTCTGACATTAGTGTGGTCAATTCGACGTAATGAACGTAACACTTTCACTTTTTCATCACGGATCCGGTCAGTGGTGAGATCAGCAGGTGGCGACATCGCGATCATGGTGAGAATTTGTAATAGGTGGTTTTGCACCATATCGCGCATTTGGCCTGCCTGATCAAAATACCCCCAGCGCCCTTCTATACCCACTTCTTCTGCAACGGTGATCTGCACATGGTCAATGGTGCGATTATCCCAGTTGTTGATAAATAATGAGTTAGCAAAACGTAGAGCCAGCAGGTTAAGTACCGTTTCTTTACCGAGGTAATGGTCGATACGATAGACCTGACTTTCATCAAAATATTTCGCTACTTCATTGTTGATTTCTTGAGAAGACGCTAAATCTGTACCTAACGGTTTTTCCATCACAACACGGTTAGGCTGTTTATTTAAACCTGCATGTCCAAGTCCATGGCAAACTGCCCCAAAAGTGCTCGGCGGCATAGCAAAATAGTGGATAGCGGGATGGCAGTCTTGCTTCAACATTTGTGCCAAGCTATCGAAATTTTCGGTTTGATTAACATCCAAATTGCAGAAATCTAAACGCGCACTAAGCCTCTCCCAAAGTACTGGGTCGAGATCTTCTTTTAAAAATTCGCTGAACGCCTTTTCAACAAACTCAACATAATCGCTCTGGCTCCACTGCGCACGCCCTACACCGATGATACGGGTGTCTGGGTGAATGTAGCCTGCTTTCTCCAACTGATAAAGGGATGGAAGCAACTTACGACGAGCGAGGTCTCCTTTGGTGCCGAAAATAATCAAGTCACAGGCTTGAGCAGCATTATTTACCGCCATATTGGTTCTCCTCAATTTGCGGAATTTATTGTAATTTTGTTACAAAATTAGCCAGATGTTCCGCTAATGTACCCTTTTGAGGGTATTCAGTAAATATTGATGATACAGATCACAGTTTTTATGCTGAAAAAAGCAGCAAACCTAAACCATGTCATGTTAACTGAATGGTGACAGCATTTGTAATAAAATGACAAAACAGCTAACGAACTTACTGATATGAAAATTAGATACAGCTCATAGTTTTGTAAAAAATTACATCACAAACGCCTCTCATTCAGATAGGTTAGCCATTACCCATAGTATATTCCTTTTATATACACACTGCCTTCAAAACGATATTAATAAAATACAGCGTATCTTTATGGCAGAAAAATTTCTCCTTTTGATGAAATAGGCACTTTCGTTATATGAATATTTTAGAACAAATGAAGAACAGCCTCGATTTTTTAAGTAAATCAGAAAAGAAAGTTGCCGAAGTGATTTTAGGTATGCCACAGCGAGCTATTCATCTTAGCATTGCGAGCCTTGCTCAACTTGCTGATGTGAGTGAACCCACCGTTAACCGGTTTTGCCGTAAAATGGATACCAAAGGGTTTCCTGACTTTAAACTTCGATTGGCGCAAAACCTCGCTAACGGCACCCCTTACGTGAACCGAAATGTTGAAGAGAATGATACGGTTAACACCTATACCCATAAAATTTTCGAATCAGCAATGGCGGGTTTAGATAATGTCAAACATACTTTAGACATTGCGGCCGTTAATCGTGCGGTTGACCTTCTCACTCAAGCAAGAAAAATCAGCTTTTTTGGCTTTGGCGCATCGGCGGCTGTAGCACATGATGCGATGAATAAATTTTTCCGTTTTAATATTCCCGTCATTTATTTCGATGATATTGTCATGCAACGAATGAGTTGTATAAATAGTACTGAGGGGGATGTTATCGTTTTAATCTCGCATACAGGAAGAACGAAAGCCTTAGTTGATATGGCTCGCCTAGCCCGTGATAACGATGCCACTGTGATTGCCATCACCTCAGAAAACTCTCCATTGTCTCAAGTCGCTACCCTTTCAATTATTATTGATGTACCAGAGGATACCGACGTCTATATGCCAATGGTCTCAAGACTTGCTCAACTCACAGTGATCGATGTCCTCACAACGGGTTTTACCTTAAGAAGAGGTGAAAAATTTAGAGATAACTTGAAACGGGTCAAAGAAGCATTACGTGATTCGCGGTTTGATAGTGTGTAAACGTTAAAAAGTATTCTTTTCTTGCTGTGGGCTTTAATAGTTTTACAGACCTGATAGCATAAACGAATTAGCAGTATATAATAGCTGTGCTCGTGTCAGCATGACGACTTGTCGTAAAAAGGTCTCGAAAATACGCTAAATGATTCAAGTTGTATGTCGACATAATATGATAGGGGCTTACGCCACGAGCACTACATACCGCTTGAAGTATGAAAAGATTTCACTCAATAAATCAACACCATTACAGGTCAACGGAGTAATACATGACTAGACGGCTTAGAAGAACTAAAATTGTTACTACCCTAGGTCCAGCTACCGATCGTGATAATAACCTTGAAAAGATTATTAACGCCGGCGCCAACGTTGTACGCCTAAACTTCTCTCACGGAACTCCAGAAGACCATATTCTTCGTGCTAACAAAGTGCGTGAAATCGCTGCTCGTTTAGGTCGCCATGTTGCGATCCTTGGCGATTTACAAGGCCCTAAAATACGTGTTTCTACGTTTAAAGATGGCAAAGTATTCTTAAATGTTGGTGATAAATTTATCCTTGATGCCACTCTCGGCAAAGGTGAAGGTGACCAACAAAAAGTGGGTATTGATTATAAAGGTTTACCTGCTGATGTTGTACCTGGTGACATTTTATTGCTTGATGATGGTCGTGTACAACTGAAAGTCCGTGAAGTCCAAGGCTTACAAGTTTTCACTGAAGTAACCGTTGGCGGTCAACTCTCCAATAATAAAGGCATCAACAAACTTGGTGGTGGTTTATCGGCTGAAGCACTAACCGATAAAGACAAAGAAGATATCATCACCGCCGCTAAAATCGGTGTCGATTACCTTGCCGTTTCCTTCCCTCGTTCAGGCGAAGATTTAAATTATGCGCGCCGTTTGGCTCGTGATGCAGGCTGTGAATGCCAAATCGTCGCGAAAGTAGAGCGCGCTGAAGCTGTGGCAACCGATGAAATTATGGATGAAGTTATCCTTGCATCGGATGTTGTCATGGTTGCTCGCGGTGATTTAGGCGTTGAAATCGGTGACCCAGAATTAGTTGCGGTACAAAAGAAACTGATCCGCCGTTCACGTCAGCTCAACCGAGTAGTGATCACCGCAACTCAAATGATGGAGTCAATGATCACAAATCCAATGCCGACTCGTGCTGAAGTGATGGATGTCGCTAACGCCGTTCTAGATGGTACAGACGCCGTTATGCTATCAGCAGAAACCGCTGCGGGGCAATACCCAGCTGAAACTGTTGCTGCCATGGCACAAGTCTGTTTAGGGGCTGAAAAAATGCCTGGACTGAATGTCTCCAAGCACCGCTTAGATGCCGAGTTTGATTCACCTGAAGAAGCTATCGCGATGTCAACGATGTACGCTGCTAACCACCTGAAAGGGGTCAAAGCCATTATCGCGATGACTGAATCAGGCCGTACTGCTCGTATGATGTCACGTATCAGTTCTGGCTTACCTATTTTCGCTATGTCGCGCCATGAAAAAACACTCAATCAGTCTTCACTGTACCGTGGTGTTACACCTGTTTTCTGTAGCACTCACACCGATGGTATTGCGGCTGCGAATGAAGCTATCACACGCCTACGTGATAATGGTTATTTAATGACTGGAGATCTCGTTCTCGTTACTCAAGGTGACTTGATGGGCACAATTGGTAGTACGAATACTTGCCGTATTTTGGAAGTCGAATAAATCAATATCGGTGTAAAGGGAGCATTTGCTCCCTTTTTCAATCGATATAGATAATGCTGTGTATGCTTATTTAGAGTGAGTCATTTTCCAATTATTAAATACAGCAGCAATCACCGAAGCTATTTTGTCATAGTTTTCCCAAGAATTTTCAACATGGTATACTGATGGCAATGCTTGTGCTAAAACACGATGATAGTCATCAAAATAGCTCCCATTCTCTGTTGAATAATAAAATTCAGTAAATGCCAATCCATTCGGTCCAATGCTACCAAGTTCTCCTACGTTCGTCTTTGGCATCACTAAAATAAAAATAAGCACAACATTGTAATAAATATTGTGCTCATCATAATTTATATTGAATAGTTACCGTTTAATCTGTCCGATTTTTCTGGGAATCAATGATATTGCAAATTAAACTGTAACGTTCCATTAGCTTGGCCAGCTTGTGTATCATTCGAAGTTTGAATATACGCTGCTTGTAATGGAATACTATAATTTTCCGACGATACATTTTTTTCTTCGATCGTCATCATTTGATTTATTTTAATGGGGTCATTTTTATACTTAACTTGTATACCATACCCTTTCGCAGTATTGACGTCTGTTGGATTATTTAATGCGATTGTTCCGGGTGTCATACTATTATTGACAGGTGTTCCAGTAAAGGTGATTTTTATGGGTGACACGGGGTCACAACTAAGGTTGATTTGAAAATCTTTCACGCTATTTGGGCTAACACTCCCTACCCCTGAAAAACTCGATTTATCAATCTTATTAAAAGGCACAAGAATATTTTTATTCAGCACTTCACAACCAGTCGAAATAATATTAACCGGCCCTATACTAACCTTAGGCTCCATATTACCGTAGCTATCCGATGTTTGAAATCCATTATTATAAATAATTAACATCGCCGCTCGGCTAGCAGGTAGTACTTGCGTTTTTACGTTATCTTTGAGCTTATAAAAAACAAGTTTTAAAGAAACGGTATACACACCTGAACTCTGGGTAGTGCTACAGATCATCCTATTCGCATTATTTCCATCAATGGTATTAATTCCATCAACATAAGCACTACCTGTGCAAGGTGTTGACACTGTCCCATGTAGCGCATAGCCCACACCAGAATTATTAATTTCTTTAATGTATCTGTTATTATAATATTGTTTACTGCCATACGTTTCAGGTAAATAAATTCCCACTTGAACTTCGTCTGTTATGTTACTCCAACTCCAAGCGGTATAGCTTCCTAAATCAATAGTTCCGACTTCTGATCCAATTGGTGCTGTTCTTGAAACATAAATAGGTTCATTCACTGTATGAGATAATTCATTAAATAATGCTCTAAATTCGGCTAAAGCGGATTGTGAAAATAGAAGCGTCGAAATACCCCCAATTAAAAATAATTTATTCATGTCTGCTCCTATTGGCAAATTCGCTCAATAAATTGAATTTTGTCGTTACTTAAATCAAGCTGAAGTGGCAGTTCACACTGCTGATCCGCATGACTTCCCCATTTGACAACAATACGACTCTGTTCAGGTACACCACTTAAATAGACTTCACCATCATTAGCGACAATACCTGTTGTAACCTCTTCTTTATCAACTAAAACAGACACTTGTGCTCCAAATGGAATGAGTTGATCATGGTGAGTTAATTTAAGCATGACTCTCGCACCACGTTTACCTTTAAAGTCGGCTAATACGATAGCACCACGAGTTGGTACAACTGTTGTCGTGCTTAACCCAACATCGTTATTTCCTGTTAATGTTGAAGGGTCAACGCTGATCTTATTCCTTTCATAACGTGTAGCACTCGGTACAACAGCATATCCCCAAGAGTTAGTATAAAGCGACTGCGCATTATTGACTTTCAGGTCATTAATATCATTGGCTTTGACTAAAACCGCAGAGTCATAAATCGCTCGAGCTGGGGTGATACCACCAGAGTGTAATAGTAACGCGCCAGTTGCCCCGATATTAGCGGACTGATAACGTGGGTCATAACTATAGCCCCCGTTATACTCTCCTGATGAAACAATATAATTACCACTCACCGAACCGCTATTTTCATGTCGGCTATGGTTATAGTTTTGCGTGATATCAAATTGCAAATTGTTATCTTCTAAACGTGTACCACTCACACTGACCGAACTAATCGAATCACCATTCTGGCTAGTATTGTAACGATAATTGACCCAGTTATTTTTTTGTCCAAGCGTAAATGGAACACTAAAATTGATAGATAACATTTCGTTTTTACTATTAGTATGTTCCTGCTTAGTATAAGAGTAAGAAATACCATAGTTTATTTGTCGATAATTAGAGTTAAAGCCTACGGTTAAATTTTTATCGACGCCGCTTCTATCCCAATAATATTGTTGATAACCATTAATGGATAAATAACCAATATCTTTTAATGACTGAGAAATAGAAGCTTGGAACTGCTGTTTCTTTCTTCCGCTCTCATAAGGGTCATTATTTGATGCAGAAAAATCGTAATATTCTTTTGTCGAATAGCGATAAGATGCAAGAGAAAATGACGTACCTGTTCCTGGCATATATTTCGAATATTGCACTCGATAGGACTGACCTTGCGCATTCGTTTTATCAAGTAGTTCTGTTTTAGATTGGGTCACATCGGCTGAAATTGCCCCAATACTCCCCAAGTTGATCCCTGTCCCTGCGGTATAAGCTTGGTAGTCCTTTGATAAAATAAAACCACCATAAACCGACAAGTTATAAGGCAAACCATAAATAGCAGAGGCTTGCGCAAAATTAGGTTTCCGAAGCGCGTTATCAACATTGTATTTACCAATATCAATGCTGTATTTTAATGATCCCGCTCGCTGCATCATAGGAACGGCAGAAAAAGGTTGAATAAACGAACGGATCGTTCCATTTGCTTCTTCTATTTGTACATCCAAATCACCACTATATGACGTAGGATAAAGGTCATTTATTTCAAACTCGCCGGGTGGTACTGTCGTTTGATAAATCACGCTACCATTTTGGCGGATCGTCACAACAGCATTCGTTTGAGCAATGCCTTTAACTACCGGCGCAAACCCACGTTGACTTTGCGGTAACATACTTTCATCGGAGGCTAGCTTTACGCCTCGATAAGGGTTACTTTCCATAACACCGTTATCCGATGCTGTTTCACCAATCGTTAAGTGACTTTTTAATGGACGAATATCCCTTTCCACATAAGTTTGTAGATTATTCCAATCCGTTTTCCCTGAAGTCCGGCTATAAGTACTGTGGTTTCTCAATCGCCACACATCAAAATTAATACCGCTGCGTAAGCCAATAAATGTGTTATTGGTATCGTCACGATCTTTATACCAATTTTGGCTGTGCCGGATATTATAATTTACGAAGGCGGCATTAATACCATCATCCCACTCTTTAGGATCAACGTAACCGCGGCTATAATTATCTAACCCTATTTGAGGAATACTGATATTAAGGCGACCATTCCCAAAGTCATATTTATAGAACGCACCGGGTATAGTCGCGGCGATATCAGTGATTGCTTGATCATCTTTTGCATCGCTAAAGGCTTGGCTCGCGGTATTTTTAACCCCCCAGCTTAATAGCATCTTCTTTGCTATTTCAGGAACAAGCTTTTTATTTTGCTTATCAAAGATAAAGCGTAAATTTTGTTCATCAACAAATTTGTTATTAATATAAATAGCGACATGATAAGTTCCGGGTAGCTGCCCTCCCGAATATGACAGGTAATCTAAATTATTTACATCCGCAACGTGGCTTTCAATCCCTGTATTGATTGCATTAATGTCAAAAACATCATCTGCTTTAGTATTGTTAGAATATAATATAATACTGACTGCAATAAAAACTTTTGAGTGGTATAAACTTTTATTTTTAAAACATGAGGCAGACATTTTTTATACTCTTATTTAGATGTTTTATCAATAATCGCGCCATAGTCATTAATAAATTTAACAACAACTTTTTGATTATTATTTATGCTGTGTTTAACAATGTATTCTTTTGTATGAGGGTAAACGAGATCACCGCCTTGGATGTTTTTCCCGTCTACCAATATATCCCTAACTGATAAATGATAGGGAGTATCGTTATTAATAATAATACCGTCAGGTTTTTTGATAATTTCAACTTTATTAAAGTCAAATGGAACAATATCTTTTGATCTTAAAAATAGTTTAAACTGAGAGTTGATAACAATCTGTAATTGATTTTCAATTTTAACGTCTTTAGGTGGTATTGATTTTACATTAAGCAAATATAATTTTTCTTGGTTTGAACCAATAGGTTCACCTACATAAGAAATACGTGCAGCAGCATTACTATCTGGCTCGATGCGAAATAATGGTGGCGTTGCAATAAATGGTGTTTTTCCTTCACCTTCAAATGGACTTACCCAAGTTTGAATAAGGAATGGCTTTTCTTTATCACTATTAAAAATAGGGATATCAATTTCACGTTTATTTTCTTGATAGATAAAACGAGTTCCTCCCACACTGACACCCGCCGCAGAAGCAAAATGAGAAATAGAAAATAAAAGAAAAACTGCTGAAAAAATTATTTTTTTCATAATTCGGCCATTTTATTTATTAAAAATGAGAGGGTAACAGCGTTACCCTCTATACACACTATATTCAAATTGCCTCATGATTGACGTGCACCATCCCCTCCAAGAGGCATTAAATAACGATGCTTCTTAGAATATGTAGGTCTGTCTTTTAGATGCAACTCAAATTATTTAGGGTATATATTTATTATTGATATTGAATGCTATAAACAGCCGTACCATCTGCCTTACCAGCAGTTGCAGCACCTGTTGCTTTATAGCGAGCTACGTAATTCAATTCTACTGAATCACCTGCTGCATTCTTAAATTCAACTAATTTTGAATCTTCAAATAGTTTAATTTGTGTTGTCGCATCCTTTTCAAATAAAGCAATACCTACTTTGGTTGCGTGACCTCCAGCTTGTGCTATTTGTAAAATATCGCGGTCATCGTTATCACGAGAGCCACCAAATCTTACTGCCACTTTAGCATTTTCAGGGCAATCGATGAGTTTAATAGTAAAATCTTTTAAACCAGCAATTTGCCCTGCTGCTGCTAAACTTTTCACTGACACTTTACCAAGGTCAACCGTTAAGTTTTGAGAGCTACTATCTACTGCACAAGCTGAATCAGTTATTTCACCAGTAAAGTCAATTGTTCCTGAAGCAAAAACAGCTGGAGCGGTTGTTACAGCTAAAGCCACCCCTAAAGCAGTTAGGGATTTTTTTAGAATACTCATATCGATTCCTATAATTAGATATTCTGATGTTAATTGCCACAGCACTAATAAATATTTACTCAGTGCATGAGTGCAAGCGAAATATAGCATCACAATTTAATTTAGTTAATATCTTGTTACATTGAATTTTTTGTTATTATATCGAAACACTTAATGTTTATTTTTGATTACTCATTTAATGATTAACGTTTATTTAATCTCAGTTAACTCTAAATAGTTTATAAATTCACCTAAAACATCTTGCACCAATGAATTTTTATTCACATACATATAAAAATCATAGTAAATATTTTTATTGGCAATTTTTAGCTGTTTTAGTGAATGATTATTCAACTGGTTTTTTATTAGATTTTTAGGCAACCATGTATAGCCCGTTCCATTTTCGACAAGTTTAATAACTGTTTCTAGTGATGCAGCGCTGATAGTTTGTGCACTTTTAACGGTATCTTCCAATGAAGGATCAAGAACAACTTTTGTATATTTAGATAGATAATCCAATAAGTTAGATTCTTCAATACTCTGTAATATATGGTCAGGTGAAGTCACAATAACAGATTCAACCGTTTCTAAAAAAATAGGATTTAAAGTCTCAACATGCTGATCTGTAATCAAAATATCATAATCTTTTAAAGCAAACACATCTGATTTAGATATGTTTTGTTTGATTATATCAATGTCATAATCTTTATGCCTTTTAATAAAATTAGCCACTTTATCTAAAAGATTATCTGTGTGATAAAGCGTGTCTATCACGAGTTTAATCTTTATATTGCATTTACTATTCAGTAATTTAGCTTTTGTTTCCAATAATATCGCTTTATTCGTTAACTCCCGAGATAACGCTAATAACATTTCACCTTTCGGTGTTAAAACAGCGCGTCTTTTTTCTAATGAAAAGATTTCAATTTCTAGTGTTTGTTCAAGTTTGCTGATTGTATAACTAATAGCGGATTGAGTCCGATGTAATACTTCAGCGGCTTGTGCAAATCCCCCGCAATCTACAACAGCTTGCAAGGTAATCCATTGGTCCAATGTCGTTCTAGTTTTTTCCATAGCGTCTCCAAATAGAGTTTTGGACTCAATTTTTATTATTTAATAAAAATATAGCAACATATTTCATCACCGTTAATAGGTATATGCACTTACAGATCATTTTGTCATCATTAGTTAAATATTATTTAAGTCTGTATGTTTTTTAGTACAAATTTCATCTTAGTTAAAAAGAATCTCTTTTTTGAGCTTTATTAATTTAAACTTACTCTTATTTCTTCCATCATTTAATCATCAGTAAAAATAAAATATACAATAAATTTATTGCCATTTATTGTATATTTAAAACATAAAAACTATTCGTTAATATAGCGTTTTGCCTTAGCGTTAAATCATTAAAAAAATCCCAGCGTAATTTAAATTAATTAATTATTTTATTAATAAATATTTGGTACGATGTTTAACTTTAAATTAAATTATGATTTAACATTTAATGTTCTCGTCAAATGCTTGCAAATTTATGGCTTATTAAACACCTATTGAGAGTAAAGAAAATCAGGATATTAATCTAATAATTTTTTGTTATTGATTAGCAAATGTGGGGTTCTAGGGGAGAATGGCAGACAATATGACCTTTTTAATTAATACTTATTTCATCAAAATTTTATCAAACTAGTGCTCTATTAGATTAATCTTATTACTGTTCCAATAAGTTAACGGTTAACTATAGTGAGCTTATGAAAAAGAGAAAAAACTTATATCTCCATTATCATTCATCAATACACACGACTCTTTAGTTACAAAGAAAAATAACGCAAATGTATGAGCATCTCAATGCAACCTTCCACCTCTGATTGCCTATTTTTACTCTGACAAATACGCGCTATCAACTAAACTCACATTATCTGCATTACAACAATTTATATCATTTCATAAAAATAACCTTTTACGTGTATTTCATTTACCATATAATTGATATTAACTATTGATAAGGATTTTTGACCTTTCCGCTCGATAAAAGGCTTCGTTTTATGCAGTTAAGCAGTTATAACCTTACAAAAAATAAGTTATAAATAAACCCCAGAAATATATAATTCACTTATTTATCATGGTGTTATAAAACATTTGATATAAGGCAAATCGATAAAATAGCGATCATAAATAAAGTATAAAAGAGAAAAATAAATATCTTTTTTTCTATTCACTTCTCAATTAACTAAATTATTATCATAATTAGCCAATCAATAAAAGATTGGTAATTCTTAGGTAAGGCATTCCCCAAATATAAAAAAAGCACCTCTAACATAACAATTCAGTCGAGGTGCTATTCATAGAAAATATAATTATTTAAGTGAATTGAACGTAAAACTATCGATATAGATCATCACGTTGATAGGGTTCAATTTCATCCCCCTTCCGTGTTTTCAATAACTTAAGTATCCAAGTATATTGTTCAGGATTTGGACCGACGAGATATTCCAGCTCTTCATTCATCCTTCTTGCAATATATTCATCATCCTGCCCATCAATATCATCCATAGGCTCACGGATATAAATATGCAGTTGATGAGTACGATGATCATACACCGGAAACAGAGGCACAATTTTCGCTTTACATACCTTCATTAGGCGGCCCACAGCAGGCAATGTTGCTTTATAAGTCGCAAAAAAATCGACAAATTCACTATGCTCTTCGCCGTGATCTTGGTCGGGAAGATAAAACCCCCAATATCCCTGCCGTACAGAAGCAATGAAAGGTTTAATTCCTGCTTCTCGAGAGTGTAGGCGACCACCAAAGTGGTAACGTGCTTTATTCCATAAATAATCTGCTACTGGGTTTTTTTGATGGTGAAACATCGCCGCCATTTTATAGCCTTTTGCAGCAAGTAACATGGCTGGAGCATCTACAGCCCACCCATGTGGCACCATAAAAATAACATTACTGCCTTGTTGCTTTAAGTTATCAATAATCTCTTGGTTATGCCAATGTGTTCTTGCTAACGTTTTATCAGCGCCACGAATACATAACTCTGCAAGCATCACAAACGATTGAGGTGCAGTTTCAAACATTCTATCCACTAATTGATCCCTTTCCTGCTCGGTAAGATCAGGAAAGCAATATAATAGATTTATCTTTGCGCGGCGCCTTGCGCTTTTTGCCAATTTTCCTACCCATTTCCCCACTTTTGCCAGCATGGGGTCACGAATTTTAACAGGAATATAGGCTAAAGCAGCAAAAACGCCAGCCCCAGCCCAAACTCCCCAGTATTTAGGATGTAAATAGGATTTATGAAAGGTTGGCACATAGCCTAATTTACTGTCGGTATCTTTATCTTTATTCATAATGTACCTAAAAGAACTGTTCGCGCTCTTTTATAGCTTAAAATGATAATAAGTGAAAGCGTTACAAAGAAAGCTGGCAGATACACTGTACCTGCCAGTAATGAAGAGTTAATTGAGTTTTAACTGTGGTTTAGTTTCTTTAACCATGGCTAAGTACTCTTTACGTTCTTTACCAGTTAAACCACCTGAACTCGGTAATTTCGCTGTCAATGGGTTAACCGCTTGTTGGTTGACCCACATTTCAAAATGCAGATGTGGTCCTGTTGAGCGCCCTGTATTACCAGAAAGTGCAATACGATCGCCCCGTTTAACTTTTTGCCCTGGCTTCACCAGTAATTGGCGTAAATGCATGTAGCGCGTGGTGTACTGACGCCCATGACGAATCGCGATAAAGTTCCCCGCGGCTCCGCTATATTTCGACACAATCACTTCACCATCACCTACTGCAAGCACTGGAGTACCCACTGGCATTGCAAAATCCACCCCTTTATGCGGTGCTACACGCCCTGTTACTGGGTTAACTCGACGTGGGTTAAACTGTGATGATACTCGGAACTGCTTGGCTGTTGGGAAACGCAGGAAACCTCTTTCTAAACCATTACCTTCGCTATCGTAATATTTACCATCTTCAGCACGGAAAGCATAATAGTCCTTCCCACCACTACGTAGACGAACACCGATCAACTGGCTTTGTTCACTACGTCCATTAAGCATTTCACGGCTCATTAACACGGTGAACTTATCGCCTTTTTTCAGTTTACGGAAATCAATTTGCCATTGAAGTGCTTTTATCACTTCACGGCCTTCACTGCGTGTTAAACCTGCTTGGCTGGCACTTTGCGCAAAACTGCCGTTTACCACCCCCGCAAGGACGCTATTTGTCCATTCACCTGAACGGATCTCTTTCTTTTCTTCAAATTTATTTGTGCTACCAACACGGGTGTACACACGGGTCTCACGACGAGAAACTTCCCATGTTAAAGTGTCGAGCTCCCCCTGATCGGTCAGGCTCCAGTTTAGCGTTTGACCAATTTTTAGATTACGCAACGCTTTATGTTGATTAGCTAACGTCGCCACATCACCTGATTCAATACCGAATTGAGTCAGTATGCTAGTGAGGTTGTCGCCGCTTGCAACAACATATTCATGGGGGATTGGCGCACCATCCGTTTCACCGTCAGTGCTATCAGCGACGCCTTCATCAGGAAGTTGCTCGCTACTATCTTGAATAATATCATCAGTTGCATCAGTCAAAGGTACAAATGCAAGAGGAATAACGGTATCGACTGAACCTTCAGTATCTGTGTTAGTTGATGGTAAATGCGCTGGCCGCCAAATCGCGACGGCCAATGTTGCTACTGTTAATGTTCCTAACATTATTTTGTGAGACTTGGACAGGCTACCGTAAACCTGCGCAAGCCCTTTAGCCATTTGCTGCACTAAACAATTCCTTCTTGTTTAATTCAGGCAGCTCGCGTATTGCTTAGACAGTTGCGTTAAAAACTGCATATAGCTATCTGGTCCTATTTCCAGCCCGCTACCTAGCGGGTCGAGAGTTCCCATTTTGACTCCCGTATTTTTTGCTACGCTCTCTATGACGGCTGGCCTGAATTGGGGTTCAGCAAAAACACATTGTGCTTTATGCTCAACCAATTGAGTTCGTATTTTATGTAATTTCTGTGCACCAGGCTGAATTTCCGGGTTTATCGTAAAATGCCCCAAAGGAGCCAACCGATAGTGTTTTTCAAAGTAGCCGTAGGCATCGTGAAAAACAAAATAGCCCTTGTTTTTGGCTGGTTCTAAAATATTAACAATTTTCTTATCGTTTTGCGTCATTTTTTCATTGAATTTACGAAGGTTTACGTCCAGCTTATCTTTTTGGTCAGGATAAAGCACTACTAAACGATCGTGAATGTCTAACGCAGCCTGTTTTGCAATCTCGGGCGACAGCCAAATATGCATATTATACTCACCGTGGTGGTGATGTTCGTGATCCTCATCATGATTAGCTTCATCACCCTGTTCATGGTCATGCGCCTCTTCCTCATCCCCTTTCATCAGCAAGGGAATAATATTTGCTTGTTCTGCCAGCGCCAGACGTTTATCCTGTGGTAACGTCTTGAGTGGCTTATCTAAAAACATCTCCATATCGGGGCCTACCCAAACAAAAAGATCTGCCTGTTTAATTTTCCTCAAATCAGAAGGTTTAAGCGCATAATCATGGGGTGATGCACCATCTGGCAGCAAGACCTGAGTATCAGTCACACCATCAGCGATACCCGCGGCAATAAAGGCAAGTGGGCGAATAGAGGTCACAACATCCGCCTTTGCCGCAGTGACCAACGTTGTGCTAAGGACAGATGCCGCAACGGCGCCTAAAATAAATTGTCGGGCATTGAATTGAGATTTATGTATCATAGACGTCTTTTTCCGTGATTTTAATTTTGAAATGTTATAATATAACACAACATGAATTCTGCAAGATGTTTTTCACATGCAACCATTACTGAATTTAAATAAAATTTCCGTTTCTTTTGGCGAGAAACAGGTGCTCAAAGACGTCAGCTTTACCTTAAATAAAGGCGATATTGTCACTTTGTTAGGCCCTAATGGCGCGGGCAAATCGACAATTGTTCGGGTCGTGCTAGGACTGTTAGCGCCGACTACAGGTATCATTGAGCGAGCCGCTTCACTGTCTATTGGCTATGTTCCACAAAAATTACATTTAGACGCCACCTTACCATTAACCGTAAAGCGTTTTTTAATGCTAAAACCTGCTGTTCGTTCAGACCAACTGTTACCTGCTCTTGAACGTGTTAAAGCCGCCCATTTATTGACACAGCCAATGCAGAAACTATCTGGTGGCGAAACACAGCGTGTGTTATTAGCACGTGCTTTATTGAATAAGCCCGACCTTTTGGTTCTGGATGAACCCGCTCAAGGGGTTGATGTGAATGGGCAAGTCGCACTTTATGACTTAATTAACCAATTACGCACAGAGCTTGGTTGTGCCGTACTGATGGTGTCTCACGACCTGCATTTAGTCATGGCGAAAACGGATAAAGTATTATGTATTAATGGGCATATTTGCTGTTCAGGGACACCCGATGTTGTATCGAACCACCCTGAGTTTGTTGCGATGTTTGGCTATCGTGGCGCATCACAACTCGGCGTTTATCGCCACCATCATAACCATCAACATGATTTAGAAGGTAACGTTGTGGCTCCTCATATTCATAATAAGGAGTGCCGTCATGATTGAGTTACTGTTACCCGGTTGGATTGCGGGGATGTTATTGGCGATTGCTGCCGGCCCGTTAGGATCCTTTGTGGTATGGCGCCGCATGTCTTATTTTGGAGATACCCTTGCACACGCTTCTTTATTAGGTGTGGCATTTGGCCTATTGCTGAATATCAACCCATTCTATGCCGTAATTGCTGTCACTTTGCTGCTGTCTTTGATTTTAGTGTGGTTAGAACGACGCCCTCAGCTGGCTGTTGACACCTTATTAGGCATTATGGCTCACAGCGCCTTATCCCTCGGCCTCGTCGTTGTCAGCTTAATGGCCAATGTGCGTGTTGACCTAATGGCATACTTATTCGGGGATCTCCTTTCGGTTAATTACGAGGATATTATCACTATCTTTATTGGTGTGATTGTAGTCTGCGGCTTACTTTGCTGGCGCTGGCGGGCGCTGCTTTCCATGACGGTTAACCAAGAGCTCGCTTTTGTTGATGGTGTCAATATTCAACGCCTACGTCTGCTACTGATGTTAGTCACTGCATTGACCATTGGGATCGCAATGAAATTTGTCGGTGCGCTAATTATTACATCTTTATTAATTATCCCTGCCGCCACAGCACGCCGTTTCGCTAAAACACCAGAGCAAATGGCACTGATCGCGATTTTAATTGGTATGTTATCGGTGACAGGAGGCCTCACATTCTCCGCGTTTTACGATACGCCAGCCGGCCCTTCAGTGGTCTTAACCGCTGCAATCTTGTTTGCCTTTAGCTTATTAGTCAAAACGAAAAATTAATACCGACTGAGGCTTTTCTCTTACCGCTCAATAGGTGATACCCCATTGAGCGGTTTTATTTTATATCAACTTCACACTTTTGCTATTTTCAGTCTTAACCATCTCGTTAATTAAAATAAAAAATAAATACTTAATACTCTAATAATATTAAGTATCAAGGTATCGAAATGAATAAAACATTACTTGGGATGGTTATAATTGGGGTATCTGCAACACCAGTGATGGCCGCAGAATTTACCTGCCAACTGGAGAATAAAAAGTATGTTAGCGTGATAGTCGACCCGGGGAAAACACCACAATATCGATACGGAACTTTGGCTAAGCCAGAGATAACCTTACCGCTTAATGAAAAAGGAGCGAGAAATATTTTTGTTGGGCAAGGACATTTTATTGCTGGTGAATCTCTATATATTCGTTTTCAAAATGGCCCATACAGCTATTTGTTGTATCAAGGCGAGGGGCGCGGCTGGGCATTTAAGGGATTAGCTGTTTATAAAAATAACAAGTTGATCAATAAGAAAGAGTGCCAAAATTGGAATTCATTTGATTTATACGACATTTTAAATTATCAGATTCGTACAGATCCAGCATTAGAATTATATGATTCCCCTTACTCATTTGATCCTAATTCAAATGAGTAAATGATCGTGTAGCATCATATTCCCCCTTTATTTTTCCTATCCGTAAAGGGGGAAATTTCTGACATTAAGCACTTAAACTTCTTTCGGAGTTAAACCAAAGTGTAGATAAGCGTGAGCTGTTGCCATCCGACCACGAGGAGTGCGCTGGATAAAACCTTGTTGGATCAAAAATGGCTCTAAAACATCTTCGATGGTTTCCCGCTCTTCACCAATAGCCGCTGCAAGGTTATCAACCCCCACAGGTCCACCCATAAATTTATCAATAATGGCGACTAACAGTTTCCGGTCAAGGTAATCAAAACCCGCGGCATCGACGTTCAACATATCGAGTGCTTGGCTAGCAATTAGCTCATTGATGCTGCCATCACCTTTGACTTGTGCGAAATCACGTACACGGCGTAATAAACGGTTAGTAATACGCGGTGTACCTCGCGAGCGCATGGCGACTTGTCTAGCCCCTTCTTCACTAATTTCTACACCCATAAACTGAGCGCTACGTTTCACAATGTATTGCAAATCATCGACATTATAGAATTCAAGGCGCTGCACAATACCAAAACGATCACGTAATGGTGAAGTTAAAGAGCCAGCCCGTGTTGTTGCCCCAATTAAAGTAAAAGGCGGTAAATCAATTTTGATCGAGCGCGCTGCTGGCCCTTCCCCTATCATAATATCAAGTTGATAATCTTCCATTGCGGGATACAAGATCTCCTCAACAACGGGAGATAAGCGGTGGATTTCATCAATAAATAACACATCATGCGGCTCTAAGTTGGTGAGCATCGCCGCTAAATCTCCCGCTTTCTCGAGTACTGGGCCGGAGGTCGTCCGTAAATTTACCCCCATTTCATTCGCGACTATCCCTGCAAGCGTGGTTTTACCTAAACCTGGAGGGCCAAAAATTAATAGATGATCAAGTGCATCACCTCGTAACTTAGCCGCCTGAATAAAGATTTCCATCTGCTCTTTAACTTGTGGCTGCCCGATATACTCATTGAGTAATTTAGGGCGGATCGCGCGATCAATCGCTTCTTCCTCATCATGGATCACTTCAGCAGAAATTAGGCGATCAGCTTCAATCATCGTTATTTTCTCTCAATCAAAGTGCTGCACGTAATGCATCACGGATCAATGACTCACAATCACTGTCTGGCTTAGCCACTTTGCTGACCATACGACTGGCTTCTTGTGGTTTATAACCTAAAGCGACCAGTGCGGTTGCCGCCTCCGCTTCAATATCAGCGCGGCTTGATACTTTGACATTGACATCCGGCAGCTTAATATCACTGTGTTGGTTAAACAGATCACCATTGAGGCCTTTAAAGCGGTCTTTCATTTCAACGACCAAACGTTCAGCCGTTTTTTTACCAATTCCCGGTAGTTTAACCAATGATGAAATCGCTTCTTGTTCGATAGCAGAAACAAACTGTTGAGCCGACATCCCTGATAATATCGCTAAAGCCAGTTTAGGCCCAACACCATTCACTTTAATCAGCTCTTTGAATAGTGCACGCTCTTGTTTGTCATTAAAACCATACAATAATTGCGCATCTTCACGCACCACAAAATGGGTAAATACAATGGCTTCTTGACCGATTTCGGGTAATTCATAAAAGCAGGTCATTGGCATATGGACTTCATAGCCAACACCTTGCAATTCTAACAAAACAATGGGGGGTTGTTTTTCTAATACAATACCGCGTAAACGACCTATCACCTTGAAGCCCTCAGTTTATTTTATTGATAGCGCTGTTTATACCATAAAAAAGGCTGGACGTATATCCAGTCACTATCTTAATCGCCCACGCGTTAACACTAAGCGAGGATCGCCAACACGAAGCAAATTCTGATTAAAATGACAATGCGTTATGGCAATCGCTAAGGCATCCGCTGAATCTGATTGAGGATTAGCAGAAAGTTTAAGTATCGATTTAACCATATGCTGTACTTGGCTTTTTTCCGCGGCCCCTGTACCGACAACGGTTTGCTTCACTTGCCGCGCAGCATATTCAAACACAGGAATATTTTGATTAACACCTGCTACAATCGCTACACCACGAGCTTGGCCCAATTTCAAGGCTGAGTCGGCGTTTTTTGCCATAAACACTTGTTCAATTGCTAATACATCGGGTTGGTATTGAGTGATAATTTCCGAGACTCCCGCATAAATACGTTGCAGACGGCTTGGTAAATCATCAACCTGAGTACGAATACAACCACTTCCTAAATAAAAAAGTTGCCTGCCTTGTTGGCGGATAACACCATAGCCCGTTACACGTGAACCGGGGTCTATACCTAAAATAATCGCCATATCAAAGCCTATTAATATCCATTATTACTTTTAATATCATCTTATCTGTATCTTTCCGCGGCGACAATACTCATGCCGTGCCTTAATAATCGTATTGATAAGCGACTATGACTAGCGAGTCTCTCTAAGCTGAGATAAAAAAGCACAGAAATAGCCTATTTCCCAATATCATTAGGCCCAAAAAAACAGACAGGAAAGACAAAATGCACAAAAGCGCTAGATGGCAAACCAGTAAGCCACGCAGAGTAGATAAAGGAGCAGCTATTATTAGAGATGCGTTAGAGAAAACAGGCTGAATTCAGCCCGCTTTCTCTACGCGAGTGATAGCTGATTACAGTTGTGCTGCTACTTCGTCAGAGATATCACCGTTATGATAAACTTCCTGCACGTCGTCAGAATCTTCCAACATATCGATTAGGCGCAGTAATTTAGGTGCTGTTTCAACATCCAGCTCTGCTTTAGTTGATGGGATCATCGAAACTTCGGCCGCTTCGCTAGTAAAGCCAGCTGCATCCAGAGCATCTTTCACTTCACCAAAAGTTTCTGGTGTGGTGTAAACGTCGATAGCGCCATCGTCATAAGTTTCAACATCTTCAGCGCCCGCTTCTAATGCAGCTTCCATCAAGGCATCTTCATCAACGCCCGGTGCATAAGTGATAACGCCACGCTTAGTAAATAAGTAGGAAACTGAACCATCTGTTCCGAGGTTACCGCCAGTTTTGGTGAAAGCATGACGCACTTCAGAAACGGTACGATTACGGTTATCACTCAAACATTCAACCATCACCGCTGTGCCGCCTGGGCCATAGCCTTCATAAATGATAGTTTCCATATTATCGTTTTCATCATTCCCAACACCACGCGCAATTGCGCGGTTTAAAGTATCACGGGTCATGTTGTTCGATAATGCTTTATCCACAGCAGCACGCAAACGCGGGTTAGTAGCAGGATCACCGCCCCCTAAACGCGCCGCTGTCACCAGCTCACGGATAATTTTAGTAAAAATCTTACCGCGCTTAGCATCTTGTGCCGCTTTACGGTGTTTGGTGTTGGCCCATTTACTATGACCTGCCATGAAATATCTCCAAAAACGTCAATAAAATAATTAAATAGCAAATTCTAAAATAGCTTGACGGTTACTCCAAGATTTCGTTAATTCCGCCGCTTTCTGCGGTGGAACCCAACAAAACTCAGTATGCTCCGTCAAAAGTGGTACTTGTTCAACACGCAGTACCATTTTAAACCAGTGCTCTTTGCAATGTGTTACACCGGGAGCATAACGATGCCTGAAATGCGCAAAAATTTCAAAAGTGACTTCACGCGCCAAGTCATACAGTTGCCCCTCTTGGGGGAGGAAGCCCGTTTCTTCACGGACTTCCCGCATTGCGGTTTCAAACGCACCTTCATGATCTTCTAAGCTACCCGTTACGGATTGCCAAAAATCGGGATCATCTTTGCGCCGTAGCATAAGCACATTACCGCTGCTTTCAGCGGTAATGATCACTAACACCGACTCTGGGCGTTTAAAACTATTCATGTCGAATAAATTAGTCTTCAGCGTTTTTTGCATCAACTGAAATAGCTAATTCTGTTAGTGCATCTGGATTCGCTTGGCTTGGTGCACTAGTTAGTAAACACGCCGCAGCCGTTGTTTTAGGGAATGCAATAACATCACGAATATTATCAGTTCCCGTTAATAGCATGACTAAACGGTCGAGACCAAACGCCAAACCGGCATGTGGCGGTGTACCGTATTTTAATGCATCTAGCAAGAAGCCAAATTTCTCACGTTGTTCGTGTTCATTAATACCTAGAATATTAAACACGGTTTGTTGCATTTCGCTACGATGGATACGCACAGAGCCACCACCGACTTCATAGCCATTGATGACCATATCATAGGCATTAGCAACAGCTTCTTCTGGGTTTTTGGCCAGATCTTCCGGTGAATAGTCACGTGGTGAAGTGAATGGGTGGTGCATTGCACTTAGGCCACCTTCGCCATCCTCTTCAAACATTGGGAAATCAATCACCCAAAGTGGCTTCCAGCTATTTAAGTCTGTCAGTTCAAAATCACGACCTACTTTCAGTCGCAATGCCCCCATTGAATCGGTCACAACATTTTTTGCTCCCGCACCAAACAGCAGAATGTCACCGTCAGCGGCCTCTGTTCTTTCAAGAAGTTGGTTAATAACGTCTTCATTTAAGAACTTAGCGACAGGGCTTTGAATACCTTCTAAACCTTTTGCACGTTCGTTTACTTTCATCCATGCTAGCCCTTTGGCACCATAGATGCTAACAAATTGACCATACTCATCAATCTGTTTACGAGTCATGACAGCACCGTTAGGCACTTTCAATGCCACAACACGGCCTTTTGGATCGTTCGCTGGCTCTGAAAAAACGGCAAACTCGACATTTTTAACGATATCAGCTACATCCACTAATTCCATTGGGTTACGTAGGTCAGGTTTATCTGAACCGTAGCGACGCATTGCCTCTGCGAAGGTCATTATTGGGAAGTCACCGAGATCAACACCTTTAACGTCCAACCATAATTGGCGGATCATGCGTTCCATGATTTCACGTACTTGTTCTGCCGTCATAAATGACGTTTCGACGTCGATCTGGGTAAATTCAGGCTGACGGTCTGCACGCAAGTCTTCATCACGGAAACATTTAACGATTTGATAATAGCGGTCAAAGCCAGACATCATCAGCAATTGTTTAAACAATTGTGGTGACTGTGGCAACGCATAAAATTTACCTTTATGCACACGGCTTGGCACTAAGTAGTCACGAGCACCTTCTGGCGTTGCCTTGGTCAGCATTGGCGTTTCGACATCGATAAAGCCTTCTTTGTCCATAAAGTTACGGACGAAACTGGTAATTTTTGCGCGAGTGCGTAAGCGCTCTGACATTTCAGGGCGACGTAGGTCAAGATAGCGGTATTTTAAGCGGCGCTCTTCCGTATTAGATTGGTTGCTATCTAACGGCAGTGGCTCTGATTTATTAAAAACGTTGAGATCTTCAGCAAAGATTTCAATTTCCCCCGTCGCCATATCTTTATTTTTTTGGTTATCTGGGCGAGCGCGGACAGTTCCTGTAATTTGTATACAGAATTCATTACGCAATTCCGAAGCTTTTTCAAAGAGGTCTTTGCGCTCAGGGTCGAAAAATACTTGCACGACACCTTCTCGGTCACGCATATCGATAAAAATCAAACCACCCAAATCACGACGGCGGTTTACCCATCCACAAAGAGTGACCTTTTGGCCTTCATGAGCAATGTTTAACTGCCCACAATAGTTAGTACGCATACAATATCCTTTTTTACTCAGCTTGTTGTGCATTTTACTTGCTGCGGAAATTTGGCATTTTGCTGAACATTCAGAATGTCAAAAAGGCAGACATTATACAGGAAATTCTGTTGCACAAACAGTTACGTATTAGCGGACACAGCTAATATTTTTGTTTTTAATCATCTTTTAATCGATTAAAAGTTAATCGAAACACGTAACGATGACTGTACATGGCTATAAACAGAATTTATGACTGTTGGTGATTTTAAGTGACTCCGCGAGTTATGTACATATTGCAAGGCGGGTTTATTTAATTGCGTTATTCTGTTTCATGACCGCAACATAGACAATGGTGTTTGCGTTATCCATTATCCTTACGCGCTCGAAACAAAATGATGCTTAATTTTCAAACAAAATAGATAATAGGGTTATTCTAGCTCATCACTGCACGACGATGAATGTGATAACAAACAAAAACCTATTTAACTGCATACGAGCAAAATAATTGTTCAATTTGAATTGATTTAAGAATAATTACCTGCTGTTATTTATTATAATCATACTTATTTGAACTGCATATAAGGCCATCCGATGAAAAAAAGTCTCTTCGTTTCTTCTCTATTTCTACTGCTTGTAGGCTGCCAAACCGTGAAACCTGCTGATAACACAAAAACTTTTTATATTGATTCAACATTGGCTGATTGCGTTGGTGTTGCCCCCATGAAATGTATGAAAGTCAAACAAGACCCAAATGCCGAGTGGGAATTTTTTTATGGCAATATCCAAGGGTTTGAATATGAACCAGGCTACCAATACACTTTGAAAGTCAAACAATTTGACGTTGCTAATCCGCCTGCTGATGCCCCAAATGTCAGATATGAGTTAGTTGAAATTATTAATAAAGCCAAATAATTCATATAAAATTTTATATTACCCATTAGTGGACCATGATTCTGTCTACTAATGGGGAACCATACAAAACCCATTGTTTTCATTATATTTGAGTAATATTATTAACATCACATCATAGTGGCCCCAACACTTAAAACAAAGAGTTAAAGGCAATGGACAATAAAATTATCGATAAGTTAAGCTTAATTACACTTGTTGACCGCAAAGTAGCAATGGTTCGTTCTCATAATAAGACACTCTTCTATATTCCGGGCGGAAAGCGCGAACCTAACGAAAGTGATGAACAAGCCTTATGTCGAGAAATTGAAGAAGAGTTAACCTTAACCTTACATAAAGATTCTCTTCAATTTTATGATGAATTTATTGGCGCTGCTGATGGTAAACAAGATGGAACTCAGGTACGTATTCGTTGCTATTTTGCGCATTATAATGGTACCCCTCGCCCTGCCGCAGAAATTGCGGAGCTTGCTTGGTTTGATAGCCATGACCTAGCAAAATGTTCAGCCACTGCCGCGATCATTATGGCGAAATTACAACAAGATGGCCTAATTAATTAAGTTAATCACCAACAGATTACGTTGTTGTGGAGCCTTAATTTAAAGGTAGACTAATTAGACATTATACTATTAGTAAATTTTACTAATATCTATTAATATAGTGAATAGTTTTAATCAATCAGTGAATCAATTTGGTTAAGCAATGGAGTGAATAAATGGTCAGCTCTCTGTATGCTGTACTGGGCGCTTTGTTACTACTTAAACTATCGTTGAATGTTGTGAAGCTCAGAAATCAATATCGAGTATCTTATGGTGATGGGGGTTTCTATGAGCTACAAACAGCGATTCGCGCTCATGGTAACGCTATAGAGTACATCCCCATTGCTTTGATATTATTGCTTTTTATGGAGATGAACGGCGCGCAGGTTTGGATGATCCACTTATGTGGCTTAGTTTTAATCGCAGGGCGTATACTCCACTCTTATGGCCTGAAAAATCATGATATCTCTTATCGTCGCTCAGGCATGGCGGCAACCTATATTGCCATGACATTGATGGTTATCGCCAATATCTATTACCTACCTTGGATCCAAATTTTTTCCTTCAATCTTTAATTTTTATTATCAGCGCGGCACTTTATTTAAGTGTCGTAAAACTTTTATTGCTGTTTTGACTGATTGATTTTCAGGTTACGCGCCTTTTCTGCTACAATCCGCAACTACTTTTGTTTTACATACACAGATCTTATGTCAAGTCAGGAATCCAACAATAAAGACAGCCTCTTTAGCGCTCCGATTGCCAACTTAGGTGATTGGCAATTCGATGAAAAAGTTGCCGAAGTCTTTCCCGATATGATCCAGCGCTCGGTGCCGGGTTATTCAAACATTATCACGATGATTGGGATGCTAGCTGGGCGCTTTGTCACCGAAAACAGCCGTGTCTATGATCTTGGTTGCTCATTGGGAGCAGCAACGCTGTCAATTCGCCGCAATATTACCGCGCAACATTGCCAAATCATTGCTGTCGATAATTCACCTGCAATGGTTGAACGTTGCCGTCGTCATATTGACGCTTACAAAGCCGCAACGCCCGTCGAGGTTATCGAAGGTGATATTCGCGATATCCCTATTGAAAATGCATCGATGGTGGTACTCAATTTTACGTTGCAGTTCCTTAATCCTAATGACCGCCAACAGCTATTAACTAAAATTTATCAAGGCCTCAAACCCGGCGGTATCCTTGTGCTGTCAGAAAAATTCAATTTTGAAGACAAAGAGATTGGTGAGTTGTTATTCAATATGCATCATGATTTTAAACGTGCAAATGGTTATAGCGAATTAGAAATCAGCCAGAAACGCAGCATGTTAGAAAATGTTATGCTGACCGACTCTGTTGAAACACATAAGTTACGGTTAAAACAAGCCGGCTTTACGCATTGTGAAGTATGGTTCCAATGCTTTAACTTTGGCTCCTTATTAGCACTTAAAGAGGCACAGTTATGATTGATTTCGGGCGCTTTTATCAGCAAATTGCAACAGGCCCTTTAAGTCATTGGCTTGAAACATTACCCGCTCAACTTAGCGAGTGGAAAAACTCGCAATTACACGGTGGATTCAAATCATGGGAAAAAATGTTAGAAAATTTACCCATCATGACCCCCACCCAACTCGATTTAAAAAATAGCGTAACTGCGATACGTGACCCTGAATTATCCGCAGGGGAAACTCGCCGTCTTAATAGTATTCTTGAGCAATTAAAACCCTGGCGTAAAGGCCCTTTCTCTCTATACGGTATCAATATCGATACGGAATGGCGCTCTGATTGGAAATGGGATCGGGTTTTACCTCACATCTCCCCTTTAAAGGATAAAATGATCCTTGATGTGGGTTGTGGTAGTGGTTACCACATGTGGCGCATGTTAGGCGAAGGCGCCTCATTTGTCGTCGGGATTGATCCTACACAACTGTTTCTTTGCCAATTTGAAGCGGTTAGGAAATTACTGGGCGATGACCAACGCGCTCATTTATTACCATTAGGCATCGAACAGCTCCCCGCACTTAATGCCTTTGATAGCGTATTTTCAATGGGAGTGCTCTATCATCGTCGTTCTCCTCTTGACCACTTATGGCAGCTAAAAAATCAATTAGTCAGTGAAGGCGAGCTAATTTTAGAAAGCTTGGTTGTTGAAGGGGATGAGTTCCAGTGCTTAGTACCCGGTGACCGTTATGCACAAATGCGTAACGTTTACTTTATTCCATCGGCTAAAATGCTTAAAGTTTGGTTAGAAAAATGTGGCTTTGTTGATGTGCGGATCGTTGACCAAGCCGTCACCACAGTTGAAGAGCAGCGCCGTACTGAGTGGATGAAAACGGATTCATTAGCAGAATTTCTAGACCCTAATGACTCAACAAAAACCATCGAAGGTTACCCTGCTCCATTACGCGCTATCCTCGTTGCACGTAAACCCTAAAATCATCGAATAAGGGTGACTTGTTTCACTCTTATTCTTTTCTCAATTTATTCTCCGTATTTTTAAATCTGTAGTTGCCCAAATAGTAATAATACATTTATCAAACCCTGCAAACATTTTATCTCTCAATATTTATTGATATAATATACTTATACAAAAATTAAATAGCGGTTAGCCTTTATTAATGACAGACTCATTTGGATACGATCATGAAACTGCCCCATTTTTTTATTTTTCCTCTCTCTTTTCTCTTATTCGCTTGCTCCCCCCCAGAAAATAAAATTCATACTGCAATAAAAAAAGAGATTGCCACACATTATCCTGATCCTGACTCAATACAATATAAAGATATTGTTGTTCATAGGAATGCCGATGAAGCCATCGTTTGTGGTGAGTTTAATGCAAAGAATAATCAAAATGAATTTATGGGGTTTAGGCCATTTATTAGTGAAGTCTATATCGGTGACGATATCGTAATTAACTCTGTTCGTGTTGGCAATCGCATTCGTAAAGACAGCTTTCCTGCCTTAGTTTGTGAGCACGGCAGTTATGAGGGTGGTATTAAAGCGCAGAACCTTCAAAATAAAGCGTTTATAGATAATATGAATGGGTTAGCTCAAATCGAAAACTATATTAACGATTCATCAGTCGGTAATCGAGTGAGAGCTCATCTCATTAATAGAGCAAAAGAGATTTACGACAATGAATTAAGCCCTGAAACACTCAAGGTCGTTGACTCAACAGAAGGACGTTTGGTTACTGTTGTTGCCTATAAAAAAGGTGATGATGTCTATTTTGCTTCCATACTGAATCAAAAGATCTATGAGTTAGAGCCTATAAAAAATTCCGTCGTAAAATATATCCATGGGGCTGAAAAAGATAAGAACCTCGTTGTATTAGGAAATTATACGACTGAGGATAACGGTGGAAAACCCTCAAAGCTGCTACCATTGGCAATTGAGATCCTAGAAAATGGTGTTTCTTATGCAAACGCTGTTTTTCCAGCCAAATCCTAGTTTAAGGTAATTTTATTGGGCACGTTATTATCTTATTTTCTATAACGGCCCAATCAATTTACGTGTATTTATGGATAAAGAAGATTATCTTATACGCGGTTTCTTATGCCTTATTACCTCGAGAAAAACAGCATATAACTGTTCTCTTTAAAGCGCGAAACTATTCCCCTTTTTAATATCTTATCGATATTGCCTTATCATTTAATTCTTATTTAGCATGATCTCTAAAATGACTTTGAATACTGTTTTATGGGTAAAAGGCTATATTGAACGATTTATTACTTACTATCTCTTTTCTGTATTGATTACATGACCTAAAATAAAAAGAGAGATAAAACTCTCCCTTTTTATTAATTATTATTGAATAGTTTCGTTTTTATGCCGAAATCTTTTCAGTGATCGAAATAAAATCTTTCATCGCTTCAACGGTTGGCCCATCAACGCAGTAATGAGTAAATTCATCATTTTCACTGTTTGATGCCATCGTCACCCCTGCTTTACGATAACTCATACTTGACGGAACTGATTTCCCCGCCGAACTGTGCAATTCTACCAGCCCTATTTCCATAAACTTACTTAAATTAGCCAGCCTAACCCCTGCACCAGCCATAATCACTGGGCCGTTAATTTCAATACTTTTTTCGTTTAACTCTTTAAGTAACGGTAATCCCAACTCTGCATTCTGCTGCTGCCCCGATGTAAGAATACGAGCAACCCCTAAACTTTTTAGTTGTTCAAAGGCTAATAAGGGATTCACGCACATATCAAATGCGCGGTGAAACGTGATATTCATTCCCGTTGCTATTTCCATCAATATCGCCATGCGGTCGATATCGATACGCCCTTCGGTATCGAGGATTCCGATAACTGCCCCTGGGAAGCCCATCTCTTTCACCATCCGCAGATCTTCACAGATTACTTCAAATTCATTCGTGTTATAGCAAAAATCGCCTCCGCGCGGACGAATAATAGGATGAACGGGGATATGAAGTTTTTCGCTTGCTAATTTTAGATAGCCATAACTTGGTGTCAGGCCGCCATCTGCTGCACCGGAGCATAATTCAATACGATCAGCGCCGTATTCTTGTGCAACTTGTGCACATTCGATACCGAAACAGCAAATTTCCAATTTTGCCATGACCACCTCCAAAACGTAGGATTAAAGTGTTGCTTTAACATCTAATTAATAACTTAAAGGAACTTGTTAATCGTTAACATTCGATTAATGATGCCACTAATTTTTGAACGTTACCGGATTAACATCACACCATTAACAGTTTTTTACGAATTGTTCGTAATAACGTTAATTACATCACTTATTTTTCGCTTTCAATAATCTGTTTCAGCGCGTAAGGGTGATATTTCAAAGTAATTATCCCATTTGTCACTGCTAATGTCGGATTAGGCAATCTTTCTAACAGCCCTTTCGGTTGACTCATTTTCAAGCTGTAGCCTTCTGGAAGCGGATGTGGCAGTAATGCCAATGCACTCTGCTCTAGCTGTTCTGGGGCGACATTAATGACCATCTCAACGTGCTCCCATGTCTCTTGTGGGTACATTTTTCCTTTTGGAAAAGGCAATTCGACCACATAAACCTGTTGAGATGCGATTATTAATGGTTTGTTCAACTCGAATAAACAGATCGGACGCCCGTTAATTTCATTTTCAGACAGTAACTGACCGCATTGGTGAAGGCCTTTCCGCCAGCGCTCTGCTGTTTCATTATGATGACAACGGACAGAAACATGGTCTATCAGGTGATCGTTTAAGGATAAAGCTAATACTTTAGCCATTTGCGTTAATTTTTGCTCAAACTCAGGCAACGTGTTCCATAGATCTTGCAGTTCAGGCACATTGGCAAATTCAGTCATTCAACACACTCTTTTCTAAACACCGTTTATCTCTTCGCATTCGCGATATACTCTCAATTTTTCGTCTGTTGTGTTATCAACGCTATTGAAATATGACAGCTATACCGTGAATAAAACTGCCAGACTGTAGCACGACTCCCTTAAAATATGGTATAAAACCTGCCGAATTTTCTCTTCTTTCTTTTAGTTCTACGCATGTGATGGCACAATGCGATAACTATGGTTCGTTATTTAAGGTAATCCGGTGAATATTCAGGCTATTCTTTCAGATAAAATCAGTGCTGCAATGCAGGCAGCGGGAGCTCCAGAAGGCAGTGATGCCCTTGTGCGTCAATCAGCGAAAGCGCAGTTTGGTGACTATCAAGCCAACGGTGTAATGGGCGCTGCTAAAAAAATGGGCATCAATCCCCGACAACTGGCCGAGCAGATTGTCAGCCATTTAGATCTTGAAGGTATTGCAAGCAAGGTAGAAATCGCAGGGCCGGGTTTTATCAATATTTTCCTTGAGCCAAGCTGGCTCACCACACAAGTGGAACAAGCATTAACCTGTGATCGCCTTGGCCTATCCCCTGTTAAATCAGAAACTATCGTCATCGACTATTCCGCGCCAAACGTGGCCAAGCAGATGCACGTAGGCCATTTGCGTTCGACAATTATCGGTGATGCTGCCGCACGTACTTTAGAGTTTTTAGGGCATAAAGTGATCCGTGCTAACCATGTTGGTGACTGGGGTACGCAATTTGGTATGCTGATCGCTTACCTCGAAAAAATGCAAAATGAAAATGCAAGTGACATGGCATTGGCAGATCTCGAGGAGTTTTACCGCGAAGCAAAACAACACTATGACAGTGATGAAGTATTCGCTGAGCGTGCAAGAGGTTACGTGGTTAAATTGCAATCAGGTGATGAGTACTGCCGTAAAATGTGGCGTAAACTGGTTGATATCACCATGCAGCAAAACCAAGAAACCTATCGTCGCTTGAACGTGACGTTAACTGAAGATGACGTCATGGGCGAAAGTTTATATAACGATATGCTGCCTGGGATTGTCGCTGACTTGAAAGCCAAAGGGCTCGCGGTAGAAAGCGAAGGTGCTACTGTCGTTTATCTTGACGAATTTAAAACTAAAGAAGGCGAGCCTATGGGCGTTATTGTCCAGAAAAAAGATGGCGGCTTCTTATATACGACAACAGATATCGCTTGTGCAAAATATCGTCATGAAGTACTGCATGCTGACCGTGCACTTTACTATATTGATTCACGTCAGCACCAACACTTGATGCAGGCATGGACAATCGTACGTAAAGCCGGTTATATCCCAGAATCAATGTCTCTCGAACATCACATGTTTGGCATGATGCTCGGTAAAGATGGCAAGCCTTTTAAAACTCGCTCAGGCGGTACTGTTCGCCTCTCTGACTTATTAGATGAAGCGATTGAACGTGCGCAAGTACTCATCCGCAGCAAAAACCCCGATATGCCAGAAGATGAGTTAAACAACGTTGCAAATGTTGTCGGTATTGGTTCAGTAAAATATGCAGACTTATCAAAAAGCCGTACAACGGATTATATTTTTGATTGGGATAACATGTTAGCTTTCGAAGGTAATACCGCACCGTATATGCAATATGCTTATACGCGTGTCGCCTCAATCTTCAAAAAAGCAAACGTGACACAAGCGGATCTCACACTGCCTATCGTGTTACAAGACCCACGTGAAATTGCACTTGCTACGCGTTTGATGCAATTTGAAGAAACCATCTTGATGGTCGCACGTGATGGTACGCCACATGTTATGTGCGCTTACCTTTATGATTTAGCCGGCCTGTTCTCAAGCTTCTATGAACACTGTCCTATTTTAAGTGCCGAAGATGAAGCTCAGCGCCAAAGCCGCTTAAAATTAGCGCTATTGACCCAGAAGACATTAAAAGCTGGGTTGGATACTTTAGGGATCGAT
This sequence comes from Providencia sp. PROV189, assembly GCF_028480065.1. NCBI lineage: Bacteria > Pseudomonadati > Pseudomonadota > Gammaproteobacteria > Enterobacterales > Morganellaceae > Providencia > Providencia sp. PROV189. Next base: position 35,734 of record NZ_JAMPOG010000031.1, on the reverse strand, counting down.
ACCGTCGAACGTATGTAAGCTGATATCTAAGTGTCATATTGATAATAAACCCTATGCTGTGCATAGGGTTTATTGTTTCTGTCGACTCAATTTCAGGAAATTTTTTTCGTGCTCTTTAGACCGCTTTATTTCAATATGAGCGTTAGAGCTGAGAGACGAAATAGCATGCCCCTCCAATACCGTAATAAAAAGCGGCCTCATTATATGAATCAGCGATATTATTTATTAGACGAAAGCCCCTCTCTTTAAAATTTTCACGAAGCTTCTTACCAGCTGTTATGACGTTTTTTACAGCAAATGTTAGTAATTATTTTTCTCTGGTTAAATGTATCATTATAGTCAGGCAAAGATGCCGATACTGTTTTGACACATTTAACCTTAAATTCATCTCTTGAAAATGAAATTATCATATAGAAGTATTAAACCAATCAATACCAGCGCTATCCCCGATATATAGTTAAGTGCAATGGTCATTTTTTTATTACGTTGAGACATACGAGCCAATAATCCCCCTGTTAATCCTGCTGTTATATCGATCGGCAAAGCCGTGGCAAGGTGGCATGTATCGCTACCCCACGGGGAAAAGCCAAGACTCGACGTACATGATCTTCCAATGAATGGATTATTACAGGACTATTTGACTAATAATCCAGCTCAAATGGCCCTGTCATTACTGACAAAATTTTAACAACCTGTTAAATACTGCGGGTGGCATAAGGCGCTACTTAAGCGCTTTGTGTATGCCTAATACTATTGCCAAGCAAATGGGTAGTGAGAAAATTGCTACAATAAGAATTTCTGAACGCCCCAATGGGGCGTTTCAGTTATTTATTGTGGCTTAAATACTCTGCTTTTTAAAATCTCTTGGGCGGAAACCTAAAGCGAATAGCGCGGCGAAATAGCTCCCAGCACCAATAATCACCACAAAAATTAAGCGCAATAAACGCATGGCCATATTGCCTTCTTGCCATTCTGGCATAAAGTGCAATACACCAAACAGAACCGCTGACATCACGATAAGGGCAATGACGAGTTTAAAAATAAAACCTCGCCAACCGGCAAGTGGTTTGAAAATTTCTTGCTTGCGTAATTGCCAATAAAGGACACCTGCGTTAAAACACGCTGCTAAACCAATCGACAGTGCTAATCCGGCATGCTTCATTGGCCCAATAAATGCTAAGTTCATTAACTGAGTTAGAATTAATGTGACAATAGCGATTTTAACTGGTGTTTTAATGTCCTGACGTGAATAGAACCCTGGCGCCAAAATTTTCACTAGGATCATCCCTGTCAGCCCTACACAATAGGCCATTAATGCGTATTGCGTCATCAATGAGTCATGAGCTGTAAACTTATCATACTGGAACAGCGATACGGTAAGCGCTTCCGAAAGGATCGCTAAACCAATCGCGCAAGGCAAGGCGAGCAATAAACAGAGGCGTAAGCCCCAATCCATTAAATGACGATATTCTTGATGGTTACCACTAGTAAAACTTTTCGATAGCGAAGGTAACAAAATGGTTCCTAATGCAACACCCAGCACCCCTGATGGCAACTCCATCAACCTATCCGCATAATACATCCAAGACACTGAGCCAGATTGCAGAAATGATGCGAAAATAGTATTGATAATCAACGAAATTTGGCTAACAGATACCCCAATAATGGCAGGTCCCATCATTTTCATTACTCGCCAAACACCACTATCGCGAAAAGAGATCCGTGGCAGAACTAACATGCCAATCTTTTTCAAATGCGGGAGTTGATACACCAGTTGCAAAATTCCCCCCACAATCACGGCCCAAGCTAATGACATTACGGGAGGATCAAAGTAAGGCGCCGCAAATGCTGCAAAGAAAATCATACTCACATTCAACAACGTTGGCGCAAACGCAGGAACCGAAAAACGATTCCATGTATTTAAAATTGCACCAGCTAACGACGCGAGTGAGATTAAAAAGATATAAGGAAAGGTGACCCGCAGTAGGTCTGTGGTTAATGCAAACTTATCGGCATCGGCAGCAAAGCCCGGCGCCGTCACATAGATAATCCAAGGGGCGGCAATCATACCGATCACGGTGACAATCGCTAGTGCGAGGGTAAGCATCCCCGAAATATACGCCACAAAAGTACGAGTTGCTTCATCGCCTTGTTGGTTTTTATATTCCGCCAGTATTGGCACGAATGCTTGTGAGAACGCCCCTTCTGCAAAAATACGGCGTAATAAATTAGGTAATTTGAAGGCGACAAAAAAGGCGTCCGCGGCTGCCCCTGCACCAAATACCCGAGCGATAATTGCGTCACGGATAAATCCAAGTACCCGAGACATCATGGTCATTGAGCTTATCGCTGCTAATGATTTTAATAAATTCATGATAGGTAGACTAAAAGAAAACAATTATGCCAGTTTATCAGCGTGGAGCATGACTGACTATGATTGGATGATAAAATCAGAGGTTACTTGCCCGAGTCCGAGAGCAGCAAGCTGATAATTTTGATACGCTGCACTCGAATTATTAGGCGTATACCGTTAATTAGGGTTTCACCGGTTTCCAATTTGCATCGGTTAACGCCGTAAGTACATGGTCACGCCACTGGCCGTCAATCTGCAAATATTGTTTGGCATACCCTTCTCGCTCAAAACCGAGACGAGCCAAAAGGTTACCGCTACGCAAATTGTGTGGCATGTAATTAGCCATAATGCGGTGCATCCCTTGATGTTTTTGCATATAACGGATAGCTTGTGAAAGGGCTTCATACATCAACCCTTGCCCCTGCCACTTTTCACCTAATGAGTAGCCTAGATAGCACGCATGAAAAGCACCACGCAATACATTACTGAAATTCGCCACACCCATCACTTCATTTTCTTGACTGTCTAAGAGTAAAAAATGATAGGCGTTTCCCTGACGATGCAGCTCGGTCATTAAATGTAAGCGACTATTCCAGCTTGATGGATTGAAATGTGAACTGTCTCGGGTTGGCTCCCAAGGTTTCAAAAATTCTCTGTTTTCGCTGTAGTAATCTGCTAATCGATAGCCGTCACGCTCATATGCTAACCGTACAACCATCCTTTCTGTCACAAGACGCACTTTTGGTTCATTTGTCCGATAACCAAACATCGTTAACCCTTTTAAAAATTAAATCGCCAGAGATGGCATAAGGATAAAAACACATTATCAATAACCATTAGGTATAACGATAAAAAAATATCATCTTCCCCTTTCTATTCTACTGATATTATTGATGAGAAACATTAAGAATCCTTCCCTCTTTATTATTTTTTACGATGGTGTGTCATGGCGCAGGTGTCACAGGCAAGAAGTCTAGGTAAATATTTTTTACTCCTAGACAACATGCTGGTTGTTCTCGGTTTTTTTGTCGTGTTTCCATTGATCTCTATTCGCTTTGTTGACCAGCTAGGTTGGGCCGCCGTCATTGTTGGCTTTGCTTTAGGTCTGAGACAATTTGTTCAGCAAGGACTTGGGATCTTTGGTGGTGCTATTGCAGACCGCTTTGGCGCTAAGCCAATGATAGTCATAGGGATGCTATTGCGAGCCTGTGGCTTTGTGCTCATGGCAATTGCCAATGACCCTTGGGTGTTGTGGCTCTCCTGTGTCTTGTCAGCATTAGGTGGAACACTATTTGATCCTCCAAGAACCGCATTAGTTATTAAGCTAACAAGGCCTTATGAGCGTGGACGCTTTTATTCTCTGCTGCTCATGCAAGACAGCGCGGGCGCCGTTATTGGTGCACTGATTGGTAGTTGGTTACTGCAATACGATTTCCATTATGTCTGTTGGGCTGGCGCGGCCGTCTTTGTACTTGCCGCTATTTGTAATGCTTGGCTACTCCCGGCCTACCGTATTTCAACGGTAAGAACACCAATCAAAGAAGGTATGAGCCGAGTACTCAAAGATACCCGTTTTGTGACCTATGTGGTCACGTTAGCTGGTTATTTTATGCTCTCTGTACAGGTTATGCTGATGTTCCCTATTGTTGTGAATGAAATCGCAGGCACGCCAACCGCAGTGAAATGGATGTATGCCATTGAAGCCGTTATTTCATTAACGTTACTTTATCCCATCGCCCGTTGGAGTGAAAAATATTTTCGCCTTGAGCAGCGTTTAATGGCTGGATTGTTTTTAATGAGTTTAAGCATGTTTCCTATCGGTATGACGAGCTCTTTACCTGTTTTATTTGGATTAATATGCTTATTTTATTTAGGCACTGTAACCGCCGATCCTGCACGAGAAACATTAAGTGCTTCACTGGCAGATCCACGTGCACGCGGTAGTTATATGGGGTTTAGCCGCTTAGGATTAGCTTTAGGAGGTGCTGTTGGCTACACTGGTGGAGGTTGGATGTACGATATTGGTCACCAATGGGATCTGCCACAATTACCGTGGTTTTTATTAGGTGTAATTGGTTTCATCACTCTTTGGGCACTGCATAAACAATTTAACCGTAAGAAAATTGAATCTGCTATGTTAAGTGGTTAATAACGGAGATATTTAGACTCTACACGCCCATAAATTTAAACTTTAACTAACAAAAATGTGGGTAAAAGACCAATTAACCATAATTATAGGATAAGATAGTCAAGTTACTGTAAAAGGAGTGTTTATGAAACAATTTATATTGGCGGCTCTGATTGGCTGTTTGACTTTACTCACTGGCTGTAGCCAACTTACTGAATTTTCGATTAGCGAAAATACAGTTAATCAGTATCTTGCAAATAAAGTTAAATATAACAATAAAGTTGGTATTTCTGGCGTCGCGGATGCAGACATCCAATTAACCAACTTGAAATCAGAAATTGGTCGCAGTGAGCCGGGGAAAATCGCCTTAACGGGGGATGCCGCAGTCAACTTAGATACTTTATTAGGTAAAGCCGAGGCCAAAATAGTGCTTACCCTAACGGCTCGCCCTTATTTTGACGCTCAAGCAGGCGCCATTTACTTAAAAGAGCTGAACATCAGCCAATACACTGTCACTCCTGAGAGTATGGATACCGCTATTGCTGCCGTGATCCCATACCTCAACAGTTCATTAGAAACCTTTTTTGAGACACAACCGGTTTATGTGTTGAATCCAGAAAATAGTGCAGCTGAGGCAACGGCTAAAAAATTAGCAAAAGGGCTTGAAATCAAACCAGGCAAGCTCGTTATTCCTTTAGTTGACTAACATCCATAAAAATTTTCGATTGAAAACAGCACAAAAGGCAACGTTTTTAGACGTTGCCTTTTCTTTATCTACCTATATACCCGTTTATCAAAATGCTACGCGTTATACTTAATACCAATACAAAAACCTCTTAAGTGGCTTACCTCGTTTTTCTGATAGCCAATTTACATTGACAAGGTTCGCTTAGAGGCGGATTTTATTACACCAAAAGTGACGCTGTCACTCTGACTCTAATTCATCACGTAATGCAATCACTGCATCACGCGCAATTTGCGCCAGCGTACGATAAAATGCCGTTGTCGCATGAGCTTCCATTTTGCCTAGAAATGCACCATACCAACTCAATATAAAGCTATCAAATAGCTCAATTTGCGCCGCTGTTTCATCTTCTGCCGCTTGATCCTCAAGCCAAGATGCCGCCAATAAGAGCGCACCAAAGGCATCGGTTCTCGCGTTTGTCAGAGCCATCCCCCTCTCAACAAGAAATTCACGGATTTCCGCTTCCGCGATTTCATCATCATAATCATGGGCAAACACCGAAACCGCAGGTGTTTCTCCACCAAATAACGTTTGATAGTCGGCGGTAATCGCTGCCATATCAACCGATTTTGCCATGCGCGCCCAATACTCATCTTGCTCCAATGGCCAAGATGCCTTTAATTTATCTTGGGCTATCATATCCAGTAATGGCTTTACCACACTATCATCGGGGGAGCGCTGAAAGAGTGTTCCCAAAATACGGCAAACGATCGAAAATTCGTTCATGTCAGGTTCCTGTTTTCGCATTATACGGTGGCTTATCACCAGCATACTCTAAGTCATTTGAGGCGCAGCAAGGATAAGAAATGATGGCATGAAGAATATAAAGCAGTGCCATCAACCAAGCTGCAACCTGAAATAAAATAAGTATACCTTAATAACCGCGTTGCATATCAACAATCCCGACAGGTGTTTGCCCATTTTCAATGCGTTGAATATTGCTGCTGATCATGTCCATCGCTTCTTGCGGTAGTGTAATCGCGGCAATATGGGGTGTAATCGCAACGCGCGGGTGTGTCCAAAAAGGATGCATTTGTGGTAAAGGTTCACTGGCAAATACGTCCAAAGAGGCACCTGCAACTTGCCCCGACTCTAATGCTGCCAATAAGTCTTGTTCAATAAGATGCGAGCCACGAGCAAGGTTAATAATAAAGGCATTTTTTTGTAACTGACTAAATAAGCTTTGATTCAAAATTCCGACTGTTTGGGGGGTACTTGGCAATAAATTAATAATCACCCGTGTACCTTGCAGAAACGCCCCTAGCTGTTCTTGTCCATAATAGCTCTTTACGTTGTTGAGCTGTTTTGCGCTTCGGCTCCACGTTCTCACATGAAAACCAAATTCCACGAGCCTTTTAGCCACCGCTTGCCCCAATGCGCCAGCCCCCATTACCCCGACGACAAACTCATCATGGCGATAGGCTGGCAACGGTTTCCATTGACGTTGCGATTGAAATTGGCGGTATTCATCCATTCGACGAAAGTAATAGAGGACTTTCGCCATCGCATACTCTTCCATTTGTAATGCCATGCCCGTGTCTTCTAAGCGCATTAAAGGCACGCCAGCAGGTAATGTTCCTGGGTTCTCATGCTCTTGCTTCAAAATGGCGTCAACACCCGCCCCCAACGCAAATATACCTTTCAGATCTTTTCGCCCTGCTAGACATTCATAAGGAGGGAGCCAAACCATAGCATAATCGGCACTTTGTTTATCGCCCCTAACCCATTGACGAATATTGGCTTGTGGAAGTCTAGCTTTCATGCCGTCGATCCACTCATTAGCATCAAAAAATGGATGATAAAATAGAATATTCATGACAACTCCTCTTATGTTTACAACAGAGTGTGCCGAAAATGTCTCATTTTCAAGCGAATACAACGGTTGATGAATGTTATGATGAGCATTTTGTTAAGCCGCTAACGAATTTTATAATTAATACTTGAAGTTTAAGTCGATCACAGATTCACCATTCAAGATTAGATAATAACCAAATTGTTTTATATTTAACTAAACAAGCAGTAAAACTGTAAAAAGCGCAAATAGGGAGTTGACGCAAGCCCGGCTTTTCCCTATAGTAGCGCCCCGTTGCAACACAAGTTATATCGTTTGTTAGCAACCTGCATTTAAAAATACGGTGAGGTGTCCGAGAGGCTGAAGGAGCACGCCTGGAAAGTGTGTATACGGCAACGTATCGAGGGTTCGAATCCCTCCCTCACCGCCATTTTTAATCAAATCAATGCCCTCTTATGTTATTCCTGCTCTTCGGTTAATTTTCCAATCTGTTTATGTTGTGGTGATTGTGTTTGCGATTGATATTCGCGACTGATCTCTTCCCATAATTGTGCATTTTCAACGCCCGCGACTTTCGGGTCGAAAACCGGATCGATTCCCAATTTTTCTTGGCGTTCATAGTCACGTAGTGCGCGAAGTGCTGGTTTAGATAAAAAGACTATCGCGATTAAGTTAAGATAACTCATACTACCAAACCCAATATCACCAAGGCTCCACATCATGCTAACGGACTGCACACTCCCCATAAACAGAATAAGCAAAAAGACCATTTTTAGGACCAACTTGAGAATGGGATATTTGAGTTGACGGTCTAGATAAACAATGGTTGTCTCTGCGATATAGTAATATGCCATCAAGGTGGTAAATGCGAATAAAAACACGGCAATTGAGACAAAACCAGAGCCCGTTGATTCAAATACTGTTGAGACGGCCATTTGTGTCCACGCAGTTCCTGCAGCCACTCCCGGGACATGTTCAATCAGCGCCGTTGCTCCTCCATCGGGGAAAACATTGTACATATTGGTGACTAGGATCATGAGCCCTGAAGCCGTGCACACCACAAGAGTATCAATATAGATTGAGAACGCTTGAATCAACCCCTGCTTCGCCGGATGACTCACTTCAGCCGCCGCCGAACTAAACGTGGCCTCCCCCGCACCCGCAACATTAGAAAATACAGCGCGTCGAACACCCCACGAAACCGCGGTACCGACGATGCCACCAAAAACGGCATCCATCCCTAAAGCGCTCCGAAAGATTAGGCTAAACATGGCAGGAACTTTGTCATAATGGCTACCTAAAATTATCACCATCATGACAATATAAGCGACCGCCATCAGAGGAACGATTTTATCGGCAGCACTGGCAATACGCTTAACACCACCGAAAATCAACCACGCCATCAATAAGGTAATAATCACACCTGTAACGATAGGCGGAATGTTGAAAGACGTTTGGAAAGAGTCAGCAATGGTATTCGCTTGGATCCCCGGCACTAACACACCGTAAGATAGACAGATCACAGCAGCGACAATAATCGCAAATGGCTTTAGTTTTAACCCTTTTTCGATATAGTAAGGCGAGCCACCTCGGTATTGCCCATCGGAGCGTTGCTTATAGATCTGAGCGAGTGTCGATTCAATAAATGCACTAGCACCACCTAAAAGCCCCATCACTACCATCCAAAATATCGCCCCTGGCCCGCCCGCCGCAATGGCAGTAGCCACACCAGCAATATTACCTACACCTACCCGCCCTGATAGCGCAAGACAAAAAGCTTGGAATGAAGATATGCCCTCTTTTGATGATTTATTTTCTTTGAGCAAACAGACCATTTTAATCAAATAGCGAAACTGAACACCGCGTGTAGCTAATGTAAAATAGAGCCCGACACCGAGCGATAAAATCACTAATGCGTTGCCCCAAATGTATCCAACGAGTGTGTTAACGATGGCTTCCATATGAGTACTCCTTCGTTATTGTCATTATGTATTTGTAGGGATAAAAAAACCTGAACTTAACGCTGTTCAGGTTGTGAATAAATTAATGATTAATCATCCAAATGACTTTTGTTTGAGTATATTGTTCGAAAGCTTCTAATCCGTTATCTTTGCCGCCAAAGCCTGACTGCTTAAAGCCACCAAAAGGCGTCGTGATATTACCTTCACTAAATCCATTCACCGACACTGTGCCTGCATTAATTTGCCGAGCAACTTTCATCACTCGATGAATATTTTGACTATAGAATGAGGCCGCTAACCCATAGTGTGTATTATTAGTGAGGGCAATCGCTTCTTCTTCTGTTGCGAACGTTGACACGGCAAGTAAGGGTCCAAAAACCTCATTTTGGAATAATGACATCTTTGGAGTGACGTTATCGAATATTGTCGGCTCAATGTACCAACCACTGCCCATTTCACTGTGGATTTTTCCACCTGCAATAATGTTTGCGCCCTGTTTCACAGAAAGATCAATAAATGACTTCACTTTCTCAAAGTGAGCTTTTTCAACCATTGGCCCAATGGAGACAGTTTCATCCATAGGATCGCCAACTTTCCACTCGGCTAATGCTGCAACGAGTTTATCTAATAGCTTTTGACGGATACTTTCATGAACAATTAGGCGAGAGCCGCAACTGCAATTTTCACTCATATTCCAGAAAGCGGCTGATAGAATATGAGGCACAGCAGCATCAAGATCGGCATCTTCAAAGACCACTTGTGGGCTTTTCCCACCACACTCCAACACGATCTCTTTTAAGTTACTTTCAGCAGAGTATTTAAGGAATAACCGCCCCACCTCAGTCGAACCGGTAAAAGAGACAATATCGATATCCCTATGTCGACCTATCGCCTCACCCACTTTTTCCCCTAATCCGCAAATTAAGCTCAGAGCACCTTTTGGCACCCCAGCTTCATAAGCCAATTCAACCATTCGGTAAGCACTCAATGAGGTCAGCTCCGCGGGCTTTACAATCACTGAGTTCCCCGCAGCTAACGCTGGAGCAACTTTCCATGCAAACATTTGTGCGGGGAAATTCCACGGTAAAACAACCCCCACAACACCTATGGGTTCATGTACAATCAACCCCAACGCCTGATGACCTGTCGGCGCAACTTTTCCAAACATTTTGTCCAGTGCTTCGGCATACCAATAAAAAGTTTCAATGGTCGCTGGCATATCTGTATTTAAGCATTCTGTGATTGGCTTACCCGCATCAACACAATCTAATGCAGCAAGCTCTTCCTGATGTAACTCAATCAACTGTGCCCAACGCAGCATGACTTGTTTGCGCTCTTGCGGCGACAAACCTTGCCAACAGCCATCACTAAAGGTTTTTCTTGCCACTGAAACTGCGGCATCGACATCTTGAGCATCACCATCGGCAATAAATCCAATAATGCTGTCATCAATAGGCGTTCTGGTTTCTAATTTTTCATTGCTCCCTTGGTAGTTTTCTATCAAGTTACCCGCCCACAATAAACCTGAACGAGCTCGCTCAAATACTGCTTCTTTGGTCACTTTCATGGCGTTTTTCCTTATTTTATCAAGGCGAGAAATTCACGTTGTTGTTGCGGTGAAATATTGGAAAGTGGCATTCTAACTGGCCCAACATCGACAGTACCCTTGATACAACCCGCTTTGGCTTTTTGGTTATAATCCCCAGATTCCATCGAATAAATTGCAGGATAAATTTCTGACATGATCCGTTTCGCCGTAGACCAATCCCCTTGCTGTGCGGCCTGATAAATTGCCACTTGCTCTGCTGGGAATACATTTCCAGCCCCCGCAATCCAACTTTTCGCGCCCCAAAAAAAGAAATCGACAGGCTGATCATCACAGCCACAAATCACCTCAAAATTGTCGAATTGAGTTTGTAATAAACGTAGCGCTCGGCTGAAATCACCACTACTTTCTTTAATCGCGACAATATTTTTCACCTTAGATAGGTGTATGACAGTGTCGTATTCGATTTCGATCCCAATACGCGCAGGGAAGTTATACATGATGATGGGTAATGGTGTTGCTGAAGCAACCTGCTCATAATGCGCAATTACCCCTTGCTGATCCGGTAAACTGTATGGTGGCGGTGCTAACATCAAGCCTTCATAACCTAATGAAACCGCTTGCTCTGCACGCTTAATCGCCCCTTCTGTCGATAGGTCATTAATCCCTGCAATCAAGGTAACTCGCCCTTTGGCGACTTTACTCACGGTAGTCAGCACCACTTCACGCTCTTTCTCGTTTAATGCGTAATACTCCCCAGTCGTGCCACACACAACAAGTCCTGATACACCTTGTTCAATTAAGGTTTCAGTTAATTGTGCTAGCCCACTAACATTTAATGAAAAATCACTGTGAAATGGCGTCACAATTGGAACAATAATGCCGTGAAAATTCATGTGAAATCTCCTTAACTTTTATATAAATCGTTCAATGGAATAAGGTGAACAATCGATCGGTGTCGGCTGTTCTTTGAATAAGCTATGTACAATTTTTGCCGTGATGGCCGCTTGAGTTAGACCTAAGTGTTGATGACCAAAGGCAAAAATATAAGGTCCTTTTTTATCAATCACTGGCAACGAATCTGAGAGAGTCGGTCTAAATCCCATCCATTCAGTTGCTTGCTCGCTATTTAGCGGTGTGTTAAGCATGGGATCAGCTAGAGGAATAAAGTGTCGAGCACGTTGCATATTGGCTGGACGTTTCAATCCCGCATATTCAACCGTACCCGCAAGGCGCAATCCACCTTTCATGGGCGTCATGATAAAGCGCCTATCGATACTTGAAACAGGAACGCTTAACCTACTTGCCTCTTTAGGCAACATAAGGTGATAGCCACGCTCTGTTTCAAGTGGAACACGTATGCGGCAAACCATCTTGACCAATGATTTAGAAAATGCGCCTCCTGAAATCACTACTCGCTGCGCCGCCAATTGTCCTTGTGAGGTTGTCAGGCGCACTGTATTACCTGAAGTGGTATGAATGCCCGTAACTTCACACTGAGAAAGTAACTCCCCCCCCAATCTCAAAAAGTGATTTGTTAATTGAGTATGTAGTGCATTGAGATCTACGACATGCCCCGTATCTGGGTAATAAAGCCCACCTAATTGATTACCAGCCAAAGCAGGCTCTCGTGCCAATAGTTGTGCCTGAGTTAATAGTTGATTTTTCACTCCTATGGAGTTGAGGTACTCACCTTGCTTTTGCAGTTTTTCATAGGAAGCTTCCCTCTCTGCCACCAGCAGTGAACCTTGAATTTTTACAAGATCAGCCAGTTGCCAGTCATCGCTGAACGCTTGCCATGCAGCCAGTGATGCACCATTAATTGTGGATAACGCATGATGAATACGTTGAAAGGGTTTATGTCGCATATTTCCCAACAAACGTAGTAACCAAGGCGTCAATGGCAATAAATAACGCCAATCGAGACGCAGTGCCCCTAGAGGATCAAACAACATCGCAGGAATCGATTTTAAAATTGATGGGTCAGCTACAGGGAAAACTTGCTCCGTCGCGATATGTCCAGCATTTCCCATTGACGCTCCAGCGCCGACCTGCTCTTTCTCGACCAGCAAAACATCTGTTCCATCCGCTTGTAATGTCAGCGCGATACTTAAGCCAATAATGCCGCCACCGATAACAATCACTGAACGTTTCTTATCCATATCAACCTCTCACGACACCGTGATCCCCCAACGAAATGGATCGGCTTCATCGATAAGCAAGGTATTACGCCCACTGATATAGGCCGTACCTCGAATGGTTGGGATAATGCCATTCCCATCAGCCCAGAGATAACTGGCTTCAAATTGGCTACCGATGACACTCGCTTGACGCCAAATTGCCCCTTCGTTTAACTTGCCATCAGCGGCTAAACACGCGAGTTTGGCACTCGTGCCTGTTCCACAAGGTGAACGGTCATAAGCCCCTCCTGGGCATAACACAAAACTTTGGCTATCGGCCTGTAAAGACGCAGCAAAAAGTTCAATGTGGTCAATTTCTTGGTCATCTTTGCCATAAATATGTTGTTCAACTAAGGCCGCTTTTATTTTTAAGCACGTTTCAGTCAACGCCTTGGTATTGCGGTGATGGATCTCTACCGGTGATTGCTCAACCAGAAAGAACCAATTTCCTCCCCAAGCAATATCCCCCGTCACCATTCCCACGTCAGGAACCTTCACCGCGACCGATTTGCGGTAGCGATAAGAGTAAACATTTTGGATACTGACACTGCCGTCTGGGTGCAATGTCGCCTGAACATCACCCACTGGCGTTTCAATGGTATGTTCGCCAACCGTAATTGTTCCTAGGTAAGCTAACGAAGCAATAAGGCCAATCGTGCCATGCCCACACATGCCTAAATATCCTTCGTTATTAAAAAAGATGACGCCCGCAGTGGCTTGTGGATTTTGAGGTTTGCAAAGTAGCGCACCGACTAAAATGTCACTGCCTCGTGGCTCTAATATGGTGGTGGTACGCCATAGGTCATGCTCGTGCCTTAAACGCTGTAAACGAGATGCCATAGAGCCATTACCAAGATCAGGAAAACCATCAATAACTAATCGAGTTGGTTCACCCGCCGTATGTGAATCAATTACCTCAATTTGTGTATAGCGCTTGTGCATATTGCATCCTCTGCTCACTTTAATTGTTAACAGAATGCTTGATTTTTGTTAAAGGATCTTGATATCTTTCGTGCTCACTGATGCGCAATTCGGCACAATATAAAAATATTTCAGAGAACTAATCATATTTGTTGAACTTGTTGGAGGCCGCATGATTAATTTAAATAAGCTGCTATTAATTAGTCAGGAAAATATGCTGTTTCCCGTTGATAATATTGAAATACTTTTAAATCACCTCGGGCTGGTCATGCCATTAATTAACACATTACCGAATGTCACTTTTTTTGTTAAAGATCGTAATGCTAAATATCTTCTTGCTAATGAGAACCTAGCCAAACGCTGTAAAATGGCTACGACTAACGATGTCATTGGGAAGCGAGCCGAAGATATTTTTCATCATGAGTTAGGTCGCAGTTATAGCTCTCAGGATTATCTGGTGATGCAAAAAAAGATCAGCGTCATTAACAAATTAGAATTGCATTTATATAAAGCAGGCATATTAGGTTGGTGCGTCACAACCAAAGTTCCTATCTTCAATACGCATAACCAAGTGATTGGTGTGGCTGGGATTTCGGTAGATTTGCAAGATGTAAAGTCGGTCAGTCAAAAATTAAACAAGCAGTTGGGTCAGGTGGAACAATTTATTAGCGAACACTTTGATATGCCAATAAAAATAACCACTCTTGCAGATATATCGGGCTTGTCTTTATCCCAACTAAATCGCCAATTTAAAGCCATATTCCACATAACTCCCCAACAATATATTCAAAAAAAACGTCTTGAACATGCGATTGAATTACTCGAAGAAGATTATTCGATTACTGAAATATCCATAAAATGTGCTTATGCTGATCACAGTGCATTTTGTCGGAAATTTAAAGAAATGACGACAATGACCCCAAGCCAATTTAAACGGATGAGGTTGAATATTGCCAATAGATATCACGTTGAAGAACAACTTGTTTAAATAATCTCATCCCAATAGAAACTGTTTTATTACAGAAAACATCTTATTTTAAGATGTTTTTTTACTTTCGATATTCAACACTCATGATATCCAGCTCGGCGATACTATTATTTCTGCAATGGATGATTTTTATACGCCACTTGAGCATTCTTTTTACGTCATTGATTCACTTTTTGATTAAAATTTTCTATTACTTTATAAAATCGACTTAATTAATTTATTACAATTACGAAACATAAAAGTAAATGAACAATAAATAAACACTTAATTTTACGATAATGAATTATTCATTTACAATCAATATATTATAGAAAGGTAATATCCACGAACACAGGTTATCATCACAAGAGAGAAATCTAACTTAGGATAGCTCTTATTGCAGCTAAAAAATAATCGCGTATTCATATACGCTATATTTGCACCATTATGGTTGTAATTTGCAAGGATGAATAAATGACAATTTATGATCTGAAACCTAAATTTCAGAACCTGCTACGGCCTATCGTACAAAAGCTTTATGACGCAGGCGTGACAGCAAATCAGGTAACATTGGCTGCAATGCTATTATCTATTTTGATCGGAGCACTGCTATTTATTTTTCCTAACCCACACCTGTTTATTTTATTACCCTTTGTTTTATTTATTCGCATGGCGCTGAACGCCATTGACGGTATGCTCGCACGTGAACATCACCAAAAAAGTCATCTCGGTGCAATATTAAATGAAACGGGGGATGTTATCTCCGATATGGCCTTGTATATCCCTTTTGTTTTGTTGTTCCCTCATGATTTTGGATGGATTTTACTGATCCTTTTCTTGTCATTATTAACAGAGTTTATTGGGGTTATCGCACAAGCTATTGGCGCTTCACGTCGCTATGATGGCCCTATCGGTAAGAGTGACCGTGCATTTATTTTCGGTACTTTTGGGCTATTAGTCGCACTCTTTCCCCAAATCACTTCTTCTAACTGGTTTACTGCTATTTTTATTGTCCTTTCATTGTTGCTGTTTTACACCTGCTACAACCGTATCCGTAAGGCCTTAAGTGAGCTTAATACACAAACGGATCATCATAAGGAACCATTATGAACGCTCAGACAGACTATTTAACTCAACGTCCTGTCATTGAATCTCAGTTTATCACCAGTGACCGTACCCCGCTGTTTTATCGTTACTGGCCAACAGAACAATCAACAGATAAAGCCATTATTCTATTTCACCGCGGCCACGAACACTCAGGACGCGTTGCTCATCTTGTCGATGAGTTAGACTTGCCTGACTACGCCATGTTCGCATGGGATGCCCGAGGCCATGGCAGAAATGATGGCCCTCGTGGTTATAGCCCATCCCTTGGCACCTCTATTCATGATGTGGATGAATTTGTACGTTATGTGTCATCCCAATACCAAATACCATTAGCAAATATTATCGTCATTGGTCAAAGCGTTGGTGCCGTGTTAGTCTCTGCTTGGGTACATGACTATGCCCCTCCTATTAGAGGGATGGTATTAGCATCCCCAGCTTTTAAAGTTAAGTTGTATGTACCATTTGCGCGCACAGGACTTGCTTTGATGCAAAAAATGCGGGGTCTGTTTTATGTTAACTCATATGTGAAAGCTAAATTCCTAACTCACGACCAAAGCCGCATAGCCTCATTCAACCGTGACCCATTAATTACGCGCCCTATTGCAGTTAATATCCTGCTCGAACTGTACAAAACTGCTGATAGAATAGTGGCTGATGCAGGTGCGATTACCCTCCCAACACAACTGTTTATTTCTGGTAGTGATCATGTGGTACACCATAAACCACAGCATCAATTTTATGAGCGCCTTAATACTCCCATTAAAGAGAAACATATTTTACCTGGCTTCTATCACGATACACTGGGTGAAAAAGAGCGCCATATCCCTATTGCCAAAATCCGTGAATTCATTGGCAAACTATTCTCAGTTCCTCGCTATCAACATGATTACCAATATGAAGATACTTGGAGCGTGAGTGCAGATGCTTATCGCGAGCTAACGCAACCTCTGCCTGCATGGTGCCCTAAAAACCTTGGTTATAAGCTACTTAGCCGTTCTATGAGTACACTAGGCAAGGCTTCAGAAGGTGTCCGCATTGGTTATGACAAAGGTTTTGACTCTGGGTCGACCCTTGACTACATTTACCGTGATAAAGCACAAGGTAAAGGGTTATTTGGCCGAATCATTGATAGGCAATATCTCAATAGCATCGGCTGGCAAGGGATCCGCCAACGTAAAACCAACATCGAAAATATCATTCGACAAGCTATTCGTGAGCTAACTGAACAACACCAGCCAGTGCGTATTGTCGATATAGCCGCCGGACAAGGTCGTTACGTCTTCGACGCTATTAATGACTATGGCAAAGTGGAGTCCGTCTTACTGCGAGACTATAGCCCTGTCAATGTTGAGCAAGGTCGTTCACATATTAAAGAGCGCTATCTTGAAGATAAAGTGCGTTTTGAAGAAGGCAATGCCTTTGATACGAATGACTTAGCTTCCATAACGCCAGCCCCTACACTTGGTATCGTAAGTGGTTTATACGAACTTTTCCCAAGTAATGACCTGATTCGAGCTTCACTGAGTGGTTTATCTCAGGCGATCCCTTCTGGTGGCCTACTTATCTACACCTGCCAACCTTGGCACCCTCAGGTTGAAATGATCGCTCGTGTCTTACCAAGTCACCAAGGTGGACAAGCATGGGTGATGCGTTGCCGGAGCCAAGGTGAAATGGACGCACTTGTCGACGAAGCTGGATTCGAAAAACTTAATCAGTTAATTGATAACTGGGGCATATTCAGTGTTTCTATTGCTCGACGCCGTTAAGCGTATTTGAGCATAAACGAACCTGATATTTTGCTTGATAAGGTGGTGACAACCATCACTACCTTATCCCCTTTAATATTCAATAAAGCTGATATACTAATAGCTTGCAACAACTCACTGAGTGAACGCGATACTCTTTTTAATTCCCATCTCAATATCAATTAAACTAGCTAAACGGATAGATGAATGACAACCACACATAAGCCCTTGCCTTCCTCGCCGCGGCGAAAAATTTGGTTATACGGTTTCTTTTGGTTAGTCTTTTTAGCCCCTTTTTTCTTTCTTACCTATGGACAAGTCAACACTTATACGTCTACGCTAGCCAATGTTCCCTCCTATGTTTATTCATGGGAAACACATATTCCTTTTTTACCTTGGACGATTATCCCTTATTGGAGTATTGACCTGTTTTATGGCCTATCCCTTTTTATTTGCACCTCTTTAAGAGAGCAAACAATCCAAGGGCTACGCTTAATCGCTGCCTCATTAGCCGCCTGTGTTGGCTTTTTATTATTCCCCTTAAAATTTAGCTTCCCTCGGCCTGACACAAGCGGTATCACCGGTTGGATGTTCGATAGCCTTGAATTATTTGACCTCCCTTATAACCAAGCCCCCTCATTACATATTATTTTACTGTGGCTATTGTGGTTACGTTTCCGAGCTCATATGCCGACTAAATGGCATTGGTTGCTACATAGCTGGTCGCTACTGATCCTCATTTCTGTCCTCACGACGTGGCAACACCATTTTATTGATGTTATCAGTGGCTTTGCCGTTGGTGTCCTTATTAGTTATCTATTGCCTATTGAAAGCCAATGGCACTGGCACTACACCGGCAGCCGTCGTAGCTTTAAAATGAGCACGAATTATGGCTTAGGGGCGTTTGCCTGTTTGTTACTCGCAATAACGCTTCAAGGTATCGCATGGCTACTCCTATGGCCTGCTATTGCGTTGTTTATCGTCGCGATTGGCTACTTAGGTCTAGGCGCTTCTGTATTCCAAAAAACTCCGATGGGTAGCATGTCACCTTCGGCGCTCCTCTTGCTACTCCCGTATCGATTAATTGCCATAGGAACTTATCATTACTATGCCAAGGCGTGTCGACAACCTAGCAAAATTAACGATAAACTTATTTTGGGTGGACGCCCGCTTTATCCTTTGCAAGCTCAAGCCGTTTTCGATATGACTTGCGAGTGGCCTCGCAATTCCTATAGCCACGATTTAAATTATCGTAGCCAACCTCAAATCGATTTGTTACCACTAAGTGCAAAGGATATTGAAAGCGCCGTGCACACAATGGATGAGCTTGCAGAAAGCGGCACAATTTATGTTCACTGCAAATTAGGTTATTCGCGCAGTGCGACCGTCGCCGCTGCATGGTTAGTTCATAGTCAACAATCTAAAACGATTGATGATGCGATTGCGCTAATCACTCAAGCCAGACCAAAAGTGATCCTAAACTCAGCAACCCTTGAACAATTACATTATTGGTATCAACACTATTATTTAAAGCGAGCATCATCATGAATCATTTATCTGATAAACAATGTGGCGATGTCATGGTTATTTTTACAACAAGTTGGCGTTATTTTTGTTGTGCATCACTACTCGCTTTTATTTGTCAATTTATCTTATTTATTTACTCATTAATTGATAATCTCACCTTCTTTATTAGCACACTCCTTTTTATTGTGAGCCACTATTTTATTTTCCGGTTATGGTTTGACAGCCATCTTTTTAAAATATTATACCAGCGACAAGAGCCCTATCATTTTGACCTTGCTCTACATTACCTTTTCCCTAAAAAACAACCCGTTGCCACTATGGAGCAGCGCTGGGCTGGCACAAAGAGATTATTCAATTACACACTATTATTGACTATTTTACTCTGGTTGTGGGTTTTAATTTCATTATTAACGGGAAATTAATAATGAAATTTAATTTATTATACACACTATCTTAAATATAACTTGCGCTATAACAAAAACTTCAATAATTCATTTTTAGATATATTCATACAGAATATTCGCAGGTTTTTTTACTTTTGTACCCGTAAACGTTATGATAATTGCGAGTTCATTGACACATAGCAGATTTTTTTGTGTAAGTTCCGCGTATCCTTTGGTTCTGTTTTCCGTTATTTAACCCTGTTATTTTGGTGGGGTACAATGAGTACAAAAAAAATTAATAGCTTGCGCCTATTTAGCGCATTAATAGATTCGTGTTGGAAAGAGAAATATACATTTGCTCGCTTTATTAAAGATTTAATTGCCGGGGTTACCGTTGGGATTATCGCCATTCCATTAGCAATGGCACTGGCAATAGCAAGTGGAGTTCCACCACAATATGGCCTTTATACTGCTGCTATCGCGGGTATTGTTATCGCAATCACTGGCGGCTCACGTTACAGTGTTTCAGGGCCAACGGCCGCTTTCGTCGTCATTCTCTATCCCGTCTCACAGCAATTCGGGTTAAGTGGGCTACTCGTTGCAACCTTAATGTCTGGTATTATTTTGCTTGCAATGGGGTTCGCTCGTTTTGGTAAGTTTATTGAATACATTCCTGTCTCTGTCACGCTAGGCTTTACTTCTGGTATCGCAATTACCATTGCGACCATGCAAATTAAAGATTTTTTTGGCTTACAAATGGCATATGTTCCTGAAAACTATGTCGATAAAGTTATCGCCTTAGTCAACGCTTTGCCGACACTCCAATTCAGCGATACTTTGATTGGTTTAGTGACACTCTTCGTTTTAATTTTATGGCCTAAGCTAGGACTAAAGTTACCGGGTCACTTACCTGCTCTCGTAGCAGGTACACTGGTTATGTGGGTGCTCTCTCTGTTTGATAAAAACGTTGCTACCATCGGCTCACAATTTAGCTATTTATTGCCCGATGGCTCAGAAGGTAACGGTATCCCCCCTATCTTGCCTCAGTTTATTTTGCCATGGCAGCTTCCCGGCAGCCCCCCTATTAGCTGGTCGATGATCACCGCATTGATGCCCGCGGCTTTCTCGATGGCTGTCCTTGGCGCGATCGAGTCGCTGCTATGTGCGGTTGTTCTTGACAATATGACAGGCAAGAAACACCACTCTAACAGTGAACTTATCGGGCAAGGCTTTGGTAATATCGCAGCGCCATTCTTTGGTGGTATTACAGCTACCGCCGCCATTGCACGTTCGGCAGCTAACGTTCGTGCAGGTGCAACCTCGCCGATTTCCTCAGTGATCCACTCATTGTTAGTCTTGCTGACGTTATTGGTCCTCGCCCCAATGCTTTCCTATCTGCCCTTAGCGGCGATGTCATCATTGCTGTTGATGGTTGCATGGAATATGAGCGCCGCACGTAAAGTGATAGACCTGATCCGCCGCGCGCCTAAAGATGACATCATTGTTTTGCTTTTGTGTATGTCTCTTACTGTGCTTTTCGATATGGTCATTGCCATCACTGTAGGGATTGTTCTCGCCTCACTGCTGTTTATGCGCCGTATTGCTAATATGACTCGGATCAGTGAATTAGCAGAAACCGATGAAGCCAAAAGCCGTTTAGTGGTTCGTATCAACGGCCCACTGTTTTTTGCCGCGGCAGAGCGTATCTTTGATGAATTAAGGGTCAAAAGTGAAGGTTATAAAACCATCATCATGCAGTGGGATGCGGTGCCTGTACTTGATGCTGGCGGGTTAGAAGCATTCCAGAAATTTATCGACATAGTCAAAAAAGACACGCATATCGTTATTTGTGACATTCCATTCCAGCCGCTTAAAACCTTGGCGCGCGCTGGTGTAACGCCTATTGAGGGAGTGTTAAGTTTCCATAATTCGATTGATAAAGCTCTCGAGGAACTTGATTCCAAATAACCATAAATGAGCCACAACCAAAAAGCGCGGGAGTGGCTCATTTATAATGCTAATCTAGGAACAAACGCTAAATAATCTCGGACGGGGTATGCTGAGTTACGTTGTTTGTGACTGCTACCCTGTCACATGCCTAACCATCTCTCCTCTACCACCAACAGATCTCTATTTTCAATGGTTAGTATTAATAAAATAAGAAACCATACTCGGCTTATTAATGACCATTAAAGTGCGGAGCCTTGTCCACCATGTGTGAGTAGATACTGGTATAGACTATTCATGCCTAACCAGCGGTTTTCACACCACTCTGGGGCTAATAATGTTGGTCGGCGCGCACTGGCACAAATACGGTGATAAACCACATCGGTAGGTGTATAGCGGATCATTTCTCCAGCAACTTGGGTATAGTCAGTTAAGGTCATCGGCGCTAATCGCCCTGCTCGCCAACTTTTCGCCATAATACTCCCCTCAACAATATGCAAAGGGTGTAATTTGATCCCATCCGTACCACACTCCAGCACTTTTTCTAATGTCTGCATATTCATTAAAGTGCTTTCACCCGGTAAGCCACAAATAAGATGCGTGCAAACCTTAAGTCCGAGTTGCCTTGCTTTCGTTACGGTTTTTTGATATTCGGCGAAACCATGCCCTCGGTTAATGCGATGAAGTGTTTTATCATGTGCGCTTTGTAAGCCCAATTCCAACCATATTTCATACCCATGCTCTCGATAGCCACTTAATAAAGAGAGCACTTCTTGTGGCACACAATCCGGACGCGTGCCAACACATAATCCAATAATATTCGCCTGCTTAAGAGCTTCCTCATACAACTGCTGTAGTAAACACACTTCAGCATAAGTGCTGGTATAGGCTTGGAAATAAGCTAGATAGCGACTGGCTCGCGTGATTTTGGCTTTTTGATGACGAATTTGCTCACTAATCGATTGAGTCGATTGCGTTTCATCAGAGAAAGAGGAGACATTACAAAAGGTGCAACCACCTCGCCCAAGAGTACCATCGCGGTTCGGGCAGCTAAAACCACCATGTAATGTTATTTTGTGAATTTTCTCGCCATAACGGCGCTGAAGATCAGCGCCGAACATGGAGACAACTTGGTTCAGTTGCATTGCAAACCGAGATTAACGACTCGTATCTAACTCAGGGAAGCTTTTTACTAACTCATCAATCGCTTTGATTTGCTGTAAGAAAGGCTCTAATTTAGCAAGTGGTAGTGCTGACGGGCCATCACAACGAGCACTGTCAGGATCTGGATGCGCTTCAAGGAATAGCCCTGCTAACCCAACTGCCATGCCTGCTCTGGCCAATTCAGCCACTTGAGCACGACGACCACCAGAAGCAGCGCCAAATGGGTCACGACATTGCAGCGAATGGGTAACATCAAAAATAACTGGACAGCCATTTGAAGCTTGCATCATGACATTAAAACCAAGCATATCAACAACTAGGTTATCATAACCAAAATTAGCGCCACGATCACATAAGATGACTTTATCATTACCACCTTCAATGAACTTTTCTACGATATTGCCAATTTGGCCCGGGCTAATAAACTGTGGTTTTTTAATATTGATCACGGCATCAGTTTTCGCCATTGCTGCAACCAGATCAGTCTGACGAGCTAAAAATGCAGGTAATTGGATAACATCCACCACTTCAGCAACAGGTTGAGCTTGAGATGGCTCATGCACATCAGTAATGATTTTCACGCCAAAGGTTTCTTTCAACTCTTGAAAGATTTTCATCCCTTCATCAAGGCCTGGGCCACGATATGAATGAATTGATGAACGGTTAGCTTTATCAAAAGACGCTTTAAATACGTAAGGAATGCCTAGCTTTTGCGTCACTGTGACATAGTGTTCACACACCTGCATTGCCATATCACGGGATTCAAGGACATTCATTCCACCAAAAAGAACAAAAGGGAGATTGTTTGCGACTTTGATATCACCAATGCTGACCATTTTCTGTTGCATGCTCTTACCTTTCATATCGAGACAGTTTGCTGTCTGTGCATAAATTAATGTAACACTACTGGATGATTATCTAATGAATATATCTGAATTTTAATCATTTCAGAAATAGGATCTTCTGGGCAGTGTTCAATAAAATAGTTTAAATCATTCAACGCCACATGGTTACAATCTAAATGTGCAAGAATTAATCCACGGTCGCGAATTTCATAAGGGTCTTCAGGATCTAACGTTAATAGCGTCTCACAGACCTTTAACGCTAACTCCATTTTTTTCTCTTCCATTAAAGAGGCTTTCAGCGTGTCAAATAACTTACGAATGATCACACTGTTTTCCGCAACATCGAGTTGATCCTCATCCAACTCAGAGTAGGGATCCACGGTTCCTTTAAGCCACAAATTGAGCGTATGCCATGTCAAGGTTTCCCCATTGACTGGGTTAATAAACCATTGTGAACCATCCTCTTTCTGAGCCAGTAATAACAGCTGAGTTGGAAACACGGCAGGTTCGATATCAATCTCTAATTTCTCAGCAATATAAAGGAAAATGGAACCTAAAGAGACCGGTGTTCCACGTTTCGTTGCTAAGACTTTATCTAGCCAAAGCATGTCGGATAATGCATAGATGCCGTCAGCACCACCAAATTGCCATTGATGATAAAAAAGCGTTATTAGTTGATTAATTTTACTTTCATTATCCGCTTGTAAATCAATAACCGCTTTGGCTGCCTCAACCAAGCTATCCAATCGAGCCTGTACTTGCATAAGAGGAAAATCGATACGAATACTTTGGGAAACTATCATAATACCTTCACTCAAAGGTATTTTGTTAAATTCAATATTTGCTATGGTTTTCATCACATTTCCACTGATTTATTCCACTGCCCAAGCGAAATTCTATCTCGGCCACCATAATCTAGACAGGTTTCAATATTGCTATATCCATACTGTTTGAATAACTCACGAACTGCGGCACCTTGTTGCCATCCATGCTCAACAAGTAACCAACCTTGTGGGTTAAGGTATGATCTCGATGTAGACACAATATGGTCTAAATCTGACAGTCCGTGATTATCTGCCACTAAAGCGGTTAAAGGTTCGAATCTAACATCGCCTTGCTGCAAATGGTCATCATTTCCATCAATATAAGGTGGATTACTCACAATCATATCAAAATGTTGGCAAGACAGTGAGGTAAACCAATCACTTTGTAGAAACTGTACATTATTAAGCGCCAGACGTTGCTGATTACGCTGTGCTAAAGAAACAGCATCCAGATTAAAATCAATACCGATAATCACGCTGTCTGGACGTTCAGAGGCGATCGCCAAAGCAATAGCGCCTGTCCCTGTGCCAAGATCAAGTATTTGGCAGCGCTGAGCCGGAAGCCGTGCTAGGGCCTGTTCAACTAGACATTCAGTATCAGGACGGGGAATCAAAGTGGCTGGCGAGACAAATAAAGGCAATGACCAAAATTCACGCTCACCAATAATATAGGCGATGGGTTCACCTTGCTCACGACGACATAATAGTGATTCAAGTGCTTCATACTCAGGCTGTGTTAACTCTGTTTCTGCAAATGCAAAAATAAAGGTACGACTCCGCCCTGTAATGTGTTGAAGCAGGATTTCCGCATCTCGTTTAGCACTATCACTCATCGGCAGCCTTGCGACTGCTTGGTCAACCCACTCGCCGTATTGCATTAATCTTGCTCAGACAATGCAGACAGTTGATCTGCTTGATATTCGTTGATAATCGGCTGAATTAACGCATCCAGCTTCCCTTCCATCACTTCATCTAAACGATACAACGTCAAATTGATACGGTGATCGGTCACCCTACCTTGAGGGAAGTTATAGGTACGAATACGGTCAGAACGGTCACCAGAACCTAATAAGTTACGTCGTTCCGAGGCTTCAGCGGCTTGACGCTTATCCATTTCTGCTTGACGGATACGAGCACCTAATACAGACATCGCTTTTGCTTTGTTCTTATGCTGTGAACGTTCATCCTGACATTCAACCACAATACCCGTTGGAATATGGGTAATACGGATTGCGGAGTCAGTTGTGTTAACGTGCTGTCCACCCGCTCCCGAAGAGCGGAATGTATCAATACGTAAATCTGCAGGGTTGATTTCAGGTAATTCCGCTTCCGGTAATTCAGGAAGGATAGCGACGGTACAAGCCGATGTATGAATACGTCCTTGTGATTCCGTTTCTGGCACACGTTGTACACGATGACCACCAGATTCGAATTTCAAGCGACCATAAACGCTTTCACCGGAAATTTTTGCAATCACTTCTTTGAAGCCACCATGCTCACCATCACTAGTGCTCATTAACTCAACACGCCAACGGTTAGCCTCGGCATAACGGCTATACATGCGGAATAGATCACCCGCAAAAATAGCCGCTTCGTCTCCACCAGCCCCTGCACGAATTTCAAGGAAACAGTTGTATTCATCATCAGGATCTTTTGGCAGCAACAACAGTTGTAATTGCTGTTCAAGCTCTTCATTGCGCGCTTTCGCTTCTTTTAGCTCTTCTTGAGCCATCTCTTTCATTTCAGGATCATCTAACATCATCTCTGCTGTTTCGATATCTTCCTGAACAGTCCGCCATGCCGTAAAGCATTTGGCGACATCTGTCAGTTGAGCATACTCTTTTGATAAGGCACGAAAGCGTCCCTGATCAGCAATCACACCTGCATCGGCGAGGTGTGCTTGAATTTCTTCATAGCGTTCCTGTAATGCTTCCAGTTTTGCGACAATAGAAGGCTTCATTCGTTATATCAGACCCATGATTAAAATGTGGTTATTGATGGTTCAGCCCTAAGCTGTCCCTAAGTAGATTCAGGCGTTCCAAGTCACCATCTCCAGCGGCTTGCTGTAAAGATTTTGTTGGTGCATGGATCAGGCGGTTGGTCAATTGTTGGGTAAGTTGTGTAATAACTTGTTCAGGGTCTGCACCCTGACTAATTGCCGCGAGTGCTTTTTCTGTCATCCCCGCGCGGATTGCCTCAGCCTGCGCTCTGTAATCGCGAATTGTAGACACTGCGGCTTGCGAGCGCAACCAATCCATGAAATGGCTGCTTTCTTGTTCCACGATAAATTCTGCTTCAACCGCTGCGGCTTTGCGCTGAGCAAGGTTTTGCTGAATTATCGACTCAAGATCATCCACCGTATACAGGTAAACATCTCTGAGTTTTTCAATATCAGGCTCGATATCACGAGGAACCGCAATATCAATTAACAACATGGGTTTGCTGCGACGCACTTTCATCGCACGCTCTACCATGCCTTTGCCTATAATCGGTAACGGACTTGCTGTTGAACTGATCACAATATCGGCTTGAGCCAAACGTGTATCAATATCAGACAGCGTGATCACTTCCGCATTAACCTCATTAGCTAATAACTCCGCTCTTTCACGAGAACGGTTAGCGATCATCATCTTCTGCACACCATGCTCGCGTAAATGGCGTGCCACCAATTCAATTGTTTCCCCTGCTCCCACTAACAAAATATTCAAATGTTTGAGTGACTCAAAAATTTGCCTTGCTAATGTACAAGCGGCGAATGCAACGGAAACCGCATTCGCTCCGATCTCTGTTTCGGTACGAATGCGTTTAGCGACAGAAAATGATTTTTGAAATAAACGCTCTAATTCGCTCGACAAAGAATGGTTGTCTTGAGAAAGGGCGAACGCTTTTTTAACCTGCCCAAGGATTTGCGGTTCACCTAAAACTAAAGAATCCAACCCACTTGCAACCCGCATAAGGTGACTGACTGCTCGGTCACCTTCATGCCAGTACAGACTCGGTTTTAAATCTTTATCTGTAATATTGTGAAACTTGCATAACCACTGGATAAGCTGTTCTTGAGCTTGTTCTTGTGATTCAAGGCTCAAATACAACTCAGTTCTATTACAGGTCGACAGCACAACGCCACCGCTCACCTGAGGTTGCTTAAGCAACTCCTCAAGAGCATGGTCGATTTTTTCTGGTCCAAAAGCCACCCGTTCACGAAGGGCTACTGGCGCCGTTTTATGATTAATGCCTAGGGCTAATAGGGTCATTGTGCTTAACTACATTGCTCACATTGCTAATTATTTATCCAGTAGTATAACCACACTACTGTTATTTGTTTATCGACTATTGTAGATGATCTCCGCCCCGCTTTCTATGCCCCGCGAATAATGAAAACCATAAAGATGATCACTACCAAACTTTTTCCATAGAAAACTGCTGACGATTTAGCCGAATTCAACACTATTAGTATTGCTATTCTACACCGCTTTATATCGGAGATGTACCCTTTTTTATTATACTTATTAAGAAATTATCAATATCAATGAGATATGCTGCGATTGTCATCTGTCAACTGATGAATCAAACTATCGATACTCATTGACCAATTGTATAAATAGGCAAAACTTCTTCAATCCGATTGATCATTTAGCTGTTTTAACGCAATATTTTGCCCACTGTCGCACCATATTATCCAGTGAGTCATTTTTCTAAATTGCAATAACACGTTACACTTCAGTGGGTATCAGCTTTGATAAAACCTATTTACTTTTTACTCAATGATTTTTGAGAGTCGCTATGCAACTGTTCACTACTTGGTCTTGTTTCGCTCCTTCCACCGCAAAGCGTTTTTGGCGTTTATTGCCGCTTTCTTGCTTATTGCTGACGGCTTGTGTGACCACTCAACAAACAACAACGTCTGGTACAGGTTCCGCGTCTGATCCACAATGGAAAACCCATTTACAAGAAGTCAACGCACTTCGCAATTATCAAACTCGCGGTTCTTTTGCCTATGAATTTGATGGTAGTAAAACCTATGCTAAATTCTTCTGGCAGCAGTATACACCTGAAAAATATCGTTTATTGTTGACAAACCCACTCGGCAGCCGCGAGTTAGAGCTCACCGTTGAACCTGATTTAGCGCGTTTAACCACAAAAGATGGGCAAACGCATATGAGTGATGTTCCTTCCGAGCTGATTTATCAACTTACTGGCATGGAGATCCCGCTTGAGGACCTGACCGCTTGGTTAACTGGCTCACCTGGGCGCGCAACACAATTTACGCTGGATAAAAACCACCTCCTAAAATCTGTAACATTACAGCAAACCAATGGTGAAAAGTGGCAGCTTAACTATCTTTCTTACAATATGAATACCACTCCAATGTTACCAAGCAACCTTGAATTACGTCAGGGTTCGCGCCTAATTAAGCTAAAAATGGATAGCTGGACTTTACAAAAATGACGTTAACATGGCCTTCCCCTGCTAAATTGAACCTTTTTCTCTATATCACAGGCCGTCGAGCAGACGGCTATCACGAATTACAAACACTGTTTCAATTTCTTGATTACGGTGACGACATTACCATCACCACGCGGGCAGACGATCACATCAATCTACTCACGCCAATGGAGGGAGTAGAACCAGAACAAAACTTAATCGTCAAAGCCGCAAAATTATTACAACACTACTGCCGTGATACTTTAGGCTATTCAGAACCTCTCGGGGCAGATATCAAAATCAATAAAATATTGCCAATGGGCGGCGGTATCGGTGGAGGCTCTTCCAATGCGGCCACCACACTTATTGCATTAAATACTCACTGGGGAACAGCAGTGAGTGATGACGTGTTAGCGGAGCTAGGTAAAAGCCTTGGAGCAGACGTTCCCGTTTTTGTGCGAGGCCATGCCGCTTTTGCGGAAGGAATAGGTGAAATTTTGACTCCAGCCTCGCCTAAAGAGAAATGGTATCTGGTTGCACATCCAGGAATTGAAATCTCAACTCCGATGATCTTCACAGATCCGCAATTAAATCGAAATTCTCCAAAACGCTCACTAGCCGCATTATTACTGGCTCCGTACGCAAATGATTGCGAACCAATTGCAAGAAAACGTTTTCGTGAGGTTGAACAGCTCGTTTCTTGGCTGTTAGAATATGCCCCGTCTCGCCTTACAGGGACAGGTGCTTGTGTTTTTTCTGAATTTGAAACACAAGCTGATGCCCTTAAGGTGTTAAATAAAGCCCCATCGTGGGTGCATGGTTTCGTCGCTCAAGGGGTGAACGAATCGCCGTTGCACAAATTCCGCGCTGGGATAACCCGTGTATTGCACCAATAATAACGATTTAGCATCGGTTATTGGTCAACAATATCTCTCTGGACGCAAGCCTGAGGTTTTTCTCGTGCCCGATATGAAGCTTTTTGCTGGTAACGCTACACCGGAACTAGCACAACGTGTTGCTAACCGCCTTTACACTAATCTTGGAGACGCGGCTGTTGGTCGTTTTAGCGACGGCGAAGTCAGTGTTCAAATTAATGAAAATGTTCGCGGTGGTGATATCTTTATCATCCAGTCAACCTGTGCACCAACCAATGATAACCTGATGGAACTGGTTGTTATGGTCGATGCGCTGCGCCGTGCATCTGCTGGTCGTATTACCGCTGTTATCCCTTACTTCGGTTATGCTAGACAGGATCGTCGCGTACGTTCTGCCCGTGTACCAATCACCGCTAAAGTTGTTGCCGATTTTCTGTCCAGTGTAGGTGTTGACCGTGTTCTCACCGTTGACCTACACGCTGAGCAGATCCAGGGCTTCTTTGATGTTCCTGTTGATAACGTATTCGGTAGCCCTATTCTTCTGGAAGATATGTTGCAGAAAGATTTGGAAAACCCAATCGTTGTATCTCCAGACATCGGCGGCGTCGTCCGTGCTAGAGCAATTGCGAAACTGTTAAATGACACTGATATGGCAATCATCGATAAACGTCGTCCTCGTGCGAACGTTTCCCAAGTGATGCACATCATTGGTGATGTTTCTGGTCGTGACTGCATTTTAGTCGACGATATGATAGATACTGGTGGCACGCTGTGTAAAGCGGCTGAAGCTCTGAAAGAGCGTGGTGCAAAACGCGTATTTGCATACGCAACTCACCCGATTTTCTCAGGTAATGCCGTAGACAACATCAAAAATTCAGTCATTGATGAAGTCATTGTTTGTGACACAATCCCTCTTTCACCTGAAATTAAAGCATTGAACAAAGTTCGCACGCTGACACTTTCAGGCATGCTGGCCGAAGCAATTCGCCGTATTAGCAATGAAGAGTCAATTTCTGCGATGTTCGAGCACTAAGAATTAATTAACGAGGTAGCAATACCTCGTTTTTCTATATTGCTTTGAAAATCAAAGAAATGTCATAATTTAAGTAGCGCCCCTACGGTTGAATATCAACCGTAGGGGCTTTATTTATCCATTCATTTTTACTCACCATAGCCTATAGGTAACCTCGTTGGCTTAATTTTTCATATTGCCATGGTGATAAAATACGCACGAAAGAAGAGAGAGTTAGAGGTGAATAAAAAAACAAAAGAGTGATTATCTAAAATATGAAATCACCCTTCGTTGCTAAATAAGATCAACTAATATTGTTAGTACCACATAAATTAAAAACAAATATTATGGATAACGATGGTTATCTTTATTTGAATGTGGATAATGTTTTATTAGCCAGTAACGGTCAGCAATTTTTTCTCTACCGCCAATTCTCGCTCCAGTTAACCAGATCATCGCACCAACAAAGATGCCAAACAAGGAGCCCATTGTGATCATGTCCGGTAAATTGAGACTAAATATATGGGAAGATAGGTTCAGTGCAATACTTCCTATCATAACGATTAGCCCTAACGCCATCAAAATATTACCAACCAAAACTGCTGTTTTACGTTTCATATCTACCTCCTATCTCAGTAGACTGATAAGCAAAGCATAATTGAAATATTCGAAAAAATTATATTGTTATATGATTATTATAGTGTAATAAGTAAAATTGTTTGCGATGGCTATCACATGGTGAGACTTTTCCCATAATTTCTGTACAAAAGATGCTTTTTTTAAAAATATTTTTCCCGAATAGTTTCATACGAAACTAAATAACCCCCTCATTGCCCTATTTCAATTTTGTACATCCCCCTATCACAAGGTAAACTAGATATAATTTTTTGACTTAACTGACAGTGAATAATTAGCCGTGAGCAAAATAAAACTAATTGTTGGCCTCGCCAACCCAGGTGCTGAATACGCCCAAACTCGTCATAATGCTGGAGCATGGTATGTTGACTTACTTGCCGAACGCCATAACCAATCTTTAAAAGAAGAAGCAAAATTTTTCGGTTATACCGCCCGTATCAACCTTAATGGCAACGATGTTCGGTTACTTGTTCCAACCACCTTTATGAATTTGAGTGGTAAATCGGTTCTGGCTGTTGCTAACTTCTATCGCATTAACCCTGATGAAATTTTAGTCGCGCATGATGAATTAGATTTACCCCCCGGTGTTGCAAAAATGAAATTAGGCGGCAGTAATGGTGGGCATAACGGTCTTAAGGATATTCAAAACAAGTTTAGTAATAACCCAAACTTTTATCGTTTACGCATAGGTATTGGTCATCCAGGCGATAAAAACAAAGTTGTTGGTTTTGTTTTAGGCAAACCACCTGCATCTGAGCAAAAACTTATCGATGAAGCGATTGATGAGTCCTTAAGGTGCACAGATATCTTACTTAGTGATGGGATGGATAAAGCGATAAATCGCCTACATAGTTTTAAAGCAACAGCGTAAAATCAGTGTACGTAAAGAGTTCATTTCATCAAAAACAACTTTTTGTGTATAATCAGCGCCAATTTTCTAACATTCAGGAGCAGCGCTCGCCTGCCCCTTGCTATTTTTAAGGTGAGAAACATATGGGTTTTAAATGCGGTATCGTTGGTCTGCCTAACGTGGGTAAATCTACACTGTTTAATGCGTTGACCAAAGCCGGCATCGAAGCAGCCAACTTCCCTTTTTGTACAATTGAGCCGAATACGGGCGTTGTGCCAATGCCAGACCCACGTCTTGACCAATTGGCTGAAATTGTAAAGCCACAACGTATTCTACCAACTACGATGGAATTCGTTGATATCGCGGGTTTAGTCAAAGGCGCCTCAAAAGGAGAAGGTTTAGGTAACCAGTTCCTGACTAATATCCGTGAAACGGAAGCTATCGGCCACGTAGTGCGTTGCTTTGAAAACGACAATATCATCCATGTGGCAGGTCAAGTTAACCCTGCTGAGGACATTGAGGTTATCAATACCGAATTAGCGCTCGCTGACCTTGATACCTGTGAACGCGCAATACATCGCATACAAAAGCGTGCAAAAGGTGGCGATAAAGATGCTAAAGCAGAATTAGAAGTATTAGAGAAGTGCTTACCCCATCTTGAAAACGCAGGCATGCTGCGTACTTTAGATCTTAGCGCAGAAGAAAAAGCACTGATCCGTTATTTAAGTTTCTTAACACTCAAACCAACAATGTATATTGCGAATGTTAATGAAGATGGCTTTGAAAATAATCCTTATTTAGATACGGTAAATAAAATTGCTGAATCAGAAGGTTCTGTCGTCGTTCCTGTTTGTGCCGCTATCGAATCAGATATCGCTGAATTGGAAGATGAGGAGCGTGATGAGTTTATGGCAGATCTTGGCATTGAAGAGCCTGGTTTAAACCGCGTGATCCGTGCAGGTTATCAGTTATTGAACCTACAAACTTATTTTACTGCTGGCGTGAAAGAAGTTCGCGCATGGACGATCCCTGTCGGTGCAACAGCCCCACAAGCCGCCGGTAAGATCCATACTGACTTTGAGAAAGGCTTTATTCGAGCTCAAACTATCGCATTTGATGATTTTATTAAATACCGCGGTGAGCAAGGCGCTAAAGAAGCCGGTAGAATGCGTGCAGAAGGTAAAGATTACATTGTTCAAGATGGCGATGTGCTGAACTTCTTGTTTAATGTGTAAGCCAGCGCTTTAGCCTTATATTATTTCACAAAGTATCAAATCATAATAAAACAGCATAAAATTCATGATATTAACTGGGTTTTATGCTTTTTTATGCCTCATTAAGTTTCATAAAAGCTCGTGACTAAATGAGTATGTAACTGGGTACAACTTATTTATCCTCCCTTTTTAAGTGAGTATAATAATATCAACTTACATAACTAGTTGAACTTATTATGCTTACTGATACAAAATGCAGAACTGCAAAACCTAAAGAAAAACTTTATCGTATCAATGACTTCAACGGTTTGTACCTTAAAATGAAACCTAATGGTAAAAAAGCATGGCGATTCCGTTTTCAAATAAATGGAAAATCAAGCATGCTTGCATTAGGTAACTCCCCATTAATAACACTAGCTGAAGCCAGACCTAAATGTGATGATGCCAGAAAACTCGTATCAGAAGGAATTAATCCAACACAAGCTAAGCAACTAGACAAGATCAGAAAAGCGAACGAATCTGCAAATATATTTCAAATCATCTCAAAAGAATGGTTGAAATGAAAGATTAGGCTGATGTGACAAAATACCGTCGCCTTGATATGTTGGAGCGCATTGTATTTCCTTCTATCGGCAATGACCAATAAGAGAAATTACATCTCACCATATTCTCAAAATATTGCAGCGTGAAGTTCAAAGAGGTGTTCCAACAGTTGCTGCTGAAGCTAAACGGACGATATCCTCGATTTTTGAATTTGCTGTTGCCACATTAAGAGCTGATAGCGATCCTGTATGGGCAATAAGAAAAGCTCTCCCAGCAAACAAAACTCAACATAAAAAAGCCCTCACTACAGATCAAATAGGTCAATTACTCAATAACTTTGATAATAGCCGTGGCACCTTTCAACTGAACTATTGTATGTGGTTAATGTGGTGGACGCTTTCTCGTCCATCTGAAGTCGCTGAGGCTAAATGGTCTGAATTCGATCTTGATAATGCACTTTGGACAATTCCAGCTGAGCGAATGAAAGCACGAAGAGAACATATTGTTCCTCTACCTACACAAGCTATTGCGATTCTAAAATCTCTTTATGGTTTTACTGGCAGCCGTAAACATTTATTTCCCGGTCGGGATTCTTGTCATAAACCGATGTCTACCAACTCACTAAGGCAATTTCTTAAAACGAGAGGTTGGAGTGTTATATATAACCCTCATGCGACACGCACAACAGGCAGCACACGATTAAATGAGCTTGGATATAGACCTGATGCTATCGAAGCACAGTTAGCCCATATGGACTCAAATAGTGTTAGACATTCATATAACCATGCAACTTATCTTGAAGAGCGCAAAATCATGATGCAAGATTGGGCTGATAAACTTGATATTTGGGTAAAACGAGCCAATTTTGAATTAAAACCATGATGCATGGGTGTGTTAGCTTTGAAATATAACGATATTTATGAATTTTTTAGAAAAATCTACAATTTAACCTACACTTAATTAATCCGTTGATTTATAGGTAGTTATTATTTATTTGATGTTTTTAGCATGATAACGTACAAAATTCATACCCACACCAAAAGAACACGCTTAAATGAATAGATATGATGTATCTAACAGCGAAGGAAAATTTGCTGACGGCTCTGATGAAGAGGTACTGGCTAACAAGCTAGGACTTTCAAACGTTGATGATATCAATGATGCAGAGCTTGTCCTGTTAGAAAAACTGTATCAAGTCATTTTTGAAGAACAATTCCCCACTGAGCAAATTACTGTATCTCTTATTCAGCGTTGGCACCGCCAATGGTTAGGGAATGTTTACGAGTGGGCTGGTCAATTACGCACAGTGAATATTAGCAAGGGTGGTTTTATGTTTGCCCCTGCGGGTCGTGTTGCAAAGTTACTTGCTCAATTTGAAAAAGAGTTTCTAGCGAAGTATACACCCTGCACTAATATGAGCCGAGAACAAGTCATAGAAGCAATTGCAACAGTACATGTGGAATTAATTCTGATACATCCATTTAGGGAAGGAAATGGGCGCTTATCGCGCTTACTCGCTGATGTGATGGCGGTACAAGCTGGTTTTCAGTCGTTAGACTATGAAAGTTGGACTCAACACCCCGAGCAATACATTGCAACAATCCACGCAGGGCTAAACCTTAACTATGAACCCATGAAATATTGGGTTAATGAAGCCTTGAAAGAGAACTAAATCGCCAGTTTCAAATGCCCGAACTTCTCACGCTTAGCCTTCATCTCTTCTTCAAGGCGACGAGACTCCTGCCCTGTTTCAATCGCTGTAGAGGTTGCTACCGAACGAGTGAGCTGAGTACGAGTTGGTCTTGTTATTTGAATTAATTCGTTCTTTTTCATGGTAGTCTCACATCAAACGGGCGATAGTGCATTTTATCATCGTTGGTTTATATGGCAACATAGATCTTATGGCGAAACTATAACCTTAAAGCTAGATATCAATTTAAAAACCACTGTTTTTAGCTCTATCCTTGGCTATCTTTAATACTTCATTATATGAATACTTTGACGTATAAAAAACATGCTCCCAATGGGGAGTGTCCACTCCCCA
>NZ_JAMPOG010000030.1:0-2042 GCF_028480065.1 Providencia sp. PROV189 | reverse complement strand
TTATCCGGCTGAGTACTCGAAGAAGCGAGGTAGTTAGGTGAATATAGCTCCTTTAGTCGAGCTACATTTCCTATTAATTACTCTTTATATTTATGGCTTAAAGTCTGGATCTTCATCATCATTATCCCAAAATTGGTGGGGCTCCATGTAATCGCCGTTTTCAATGACTGAACACCATCCAAAATCGCTATAAAAAACGAAGAGATCAACGACCCTATACACCCCTTTACTAACGCGGCTTAATGTTATCAAAGATGGTTCATTATAAATATAATTGCCTCCAGCTCTGGCTATAACTCTTTGTTCGAATAATGCCCTATTATATTCGCTCACTTCTCCAATAATTCTTGTTGATTCAATTTCAAAAATAATTTCAAATTTATTAGATATTTGTATATGACAAGGTATTTTTTTTTGCTGTTCTAGTTTACTTAAAAATAAATTATCTGGAAATTCGATTTGTAAAATCATGTCTACCATCCTTCAGGAACAATCACTTCACCTATAAAGTTTTTTCAAACATAGTTACTGAACTAACATATTGTTCTTCCATGGATCTATTACTGCAACAATGGGGAGCAAGCCTACTAACCACATCAATAAAAAACTTTTTGCCATTTTATCTATGGTTATAACAGCAATAATCCATCCATTAGAAATTTAGTGAGATAAATCACTAGCTATACGTTCAACCCAAGCACTTACCACAACGCCTTCAGATTTTAGAATACTAGCTACTTGCATAAATGCTATCCCTCCCGGTATCGAAGGTGCTTTATTAATCAACCCCACCATTTTTAAATTTTCATTTCCTCCCTTAATGCAGCCTTTTCTATAGGCATCTATTTTTTTATCATTACTAGGATGCAAAGGAGTTAAAATTGATGACATCGATTTTGCATGCATTGATGTTAAAACATCAGGCTAAGCGCATAATTGGATAAGATAATCAGAGATAACACCATTCTCAGGTGCAGGAACACTCCAACATGGCTAACCACGCAACTGATAGGAGTAGTCACCATGACTAAGCGCGGTTGTATTGTAGAAACACCGACGACTAAAGAAGTGGTTAAAACCAGACAGTATACAGTGGGGTACGCCTCCAACAGCGGTAAACCCAACCCCAGAGCGCAACTCATCTTAATCGATAACTAACTGAAAGAGATGAGCTTTGAGGTGGGCAGCCACTACATCCTCACCCGCCAAGCCGGACAGTTGATAATCCGGCTGAGTGAGGAGTGATGCGGCTTATAAGCCCTATTCATGAGTAGGGCTTATATTTTAGTTAGTTATGTTTCAATTTTTTCAATATCCAAAGACCTACCGCACTTACACTACCACCTATTATGCTAAGTTTGATCAGGCTCCATAATTCATCAATATTAAAATCAAACTCTTTTCCGTTAATTATAAACAATATAATATCAATAATTACCGAAGAAACTAAACTTGCAACAAATATGACAAGTATAAATAACGGCAGAAAAATTAATAAAAATCGAAAATTATTCATTTTTATTTCCCTGTGTCATTCTTAATTTCATCATTAATTTTATTATTTTTTTTCTGTTACTACTGAGCTGGTAATATTGCCGGCTATTCCAGGTCTTTGAGCTGGTGATAAATCTTTTGATAACCCTAATTGCCCTTTATTCGCATCACCTTGTAATTTAGGGTTATATTTTGGATCTAAGCCATCTGTTTTCATATACTTCCACTAATTACCACCCCACTTTATGAGACCGCCTAGTCCATAACCGATTCCTGAACTAATTCCAGATGTCCCTGCACCTAGTAATGGGTCTTCACCTTTTAATTCACTTGAAACACCACCGCCTAAGGCATTCCACCCTATAACACCATAGACAGTAGAATTTTTAGTAATTCCACCGATGTGAGTAGCAATGAGTACATCGGTGTAGTTGACTGGTTTATCGCCAAATAACTGAATTAAATAATTAGCGCTTCCACCTATACCAGCAACAACAAGTCCTGTTCCTGAGTATAACCCCAATCCAGTAACGCCAGCGGCATGTCCC
>NZ_JAMPOG010000029.1:0-1731 GCF_028480065.1 Providencia sp. PROV189 | reverse complement strand
TAAACCGCCGCAATACCAGCTGCCAGACTCGCAAACGCACTCACCGTCGCCTTTTCCTCTTCGGTAAGCTGGCTAACATCTTTCTTATACAGCTCTTTCGACAACATACCAACCACTTCGGCGGTCATCGCTCCTAACGATTGTGCTCCTGCATTTTCACCTTTTGCCAGCGCTAATGCAACATTCGCAATACCGTGGGCCGCAACTTTGGCTTTATCATCTTTTACCTGCTGACCAATATAGTTCGCAATATACGGCACACTGGCATTCGCCACCGCTTTGTACACATCACCATTTACTAACCCTTGGATTAACGCCGTACCTGATTCGACTATGCGCCGTTTGTCTCCACCGACTTGCCAGCCAGAGTCGTTGATTTCAGCCTGAATAGCATCCTCTCGCGCTTTCCCCATCAAAGTAGGATGATTTTTATTCACCGCTTCTGCTCTTTTTCTTTGTTAAAAATCGTATTCAGCTTCTTATGGGTATTCACTGTCATTTAAAGAAAGCGAACATAAGCCGTAAAATGAACTGAAGTTTGAAACGTCAAACAGATAGATGAAGAAGAGTTAAAATCAGTGACATCGATTTTTGGATGCGTTGATTTTAAAACATCAGGCTAAGCGATTGATTGGATATGATAATTAGAGATAACACCATGCTCAGGTGTGGGAACACCCCAACATGGCTAACCACGCAACTGATAGGGGTAGTCACCATGACTAAGCGCGGTTGTAGTGTAAAAACACCGACGACTAAAGAAGAAGTGGTCAAAACCAGACAGTATACAGTGGGTTACGCCCCCAACCGCGGTAAATCCAACCCCAGCCCACAACTGATCATCAGTGGTAAGTGGCTGAATGCAATCGGTTTTACGGTGGGCAATCACTTTACCCTCACTCGCCAAGCTGAACAGTTGATTATCCAGTTGGCTGAGGGGTGAAGTTAGTTAAATCACTTCATTAACTATTATCCTATTTATTATACATAAAGTAGGTCACCACTCCTAGCATTGGGCTTAATACCAGTGCTAGCTTGCATGCTTTTTTTATGTACTCAAATGAAAATGTAAATTCTGTATTCATCAGTAGCCATGTATAACTTTCTGCAAAAAAAAATGAAAAGACCCCCATAGCAAAAATTACAATAGCCCACATTGAAGTTAAAAAAAGAAGAAAAAATCCTTTACTATTTCTGTGCTTCATTGGCATTTTCCTGCTCTTTTTTAATTGCTTCTTGGGCTTGGCTATTAGTGATTTCAGTCGTTAAAGATGAACCTACATTCCCTCCGATCCCAGGCAGTACTGCTGGTGATAAGTCTTTTGATAACCTAATAACCCTTTATTCGCACCACCTTGTATTCTAGGGTTATATTTAGGATCAAAACCATTAGTTTTATGAAATCCCCATTGATTACCACCCCACTTTATGAGACCGCCTAGTCCATAACCAATTCCTGAACTAATTCCAGACGTTCCAGCGCCTAGCAATGGATCTTCACCTTTTAATTCACTTGAAAGGCCGCCACCGAAAACATTCCCCCTTACGACACCATAAAGATTAGAGTTTTTAGTAATTCCACCTATGTGAGTAGCAATGAGTACATCAGTGTAATTAATGGGTTTATCTCCAGATAACTGAATGAGGTAATTAGCACTTCCACCTATACCAGCAACAATAAGTCCTGTTCCTGAGTATAAGCCCAGACCAGTAACACCAGCAGCATATCCT
>NZ_JAMPOG010000028.1:0-92831 GCF_028480065.1 Providencia sp. PROV189 | reverse complement strand
GCGGTAAACCCAACCTCAGCCCGCAACTCACGCTAAGCGGTAACTGGCTGAAAGATATGGGGGTTGAGGTGGGGAGCCTCTTTACCCTTACTCGCCAACCCGGACAGTTGATTATCCGACAGGCTGAGGGGGGATTGAAGAGCTAAAGTGGCTAAATAGCTCCCTGAATACAAAAAGGGGAGCTATTGATCGATTTATAAGTATACATTAAACATCATTTAAGCCGCTTATGATTCTTGTAAACAATGAACATATGTACGCAGCCAGTGAACACTCCTAAAGCTACACCTAAAATTATTAATTCCTTAATAACAGGAATATCAATAACAAAAACATTTAATTTCATATATCTAATTACTTCGATAATGAGCTTAAGTAATAAAAACATAACAAAAGCACCAAATGAGTAGCACATAGATATAATTAAAAAGTAATTAATTACTTTCATTCCCATCCTTTGTCTGAAGTGGCATCGTTAATTTGGCCACCTTAATAGAGGTGTTACTATACACCTCATAACTTAACAATTGATAACAATGACAAAGCAAACTCGACGTAATTTCAGTGCGGAATTTAAACTTGAAGCGGCTCAACTTGTGCTTGGCCAGAACTATTCCGTGCTCGAAGCTGCTAACGCCATGGGCATAGGTAAATCCACCCTACTCTGGACAAATGGGTTCGGCAACTAAAACAAGAACGCAAAAGTATTTTACCAAAAACCTCACCGATGACACCAGAACAAGTCGAAATTCGTGAACTGAAAAAGAAAATTGCTCGCCTTGAAGAGCATAATGAGATCTTAAAGAAGGCTACCGCCATGTAATTGAAGCTCGACAGGAAGTTATTCATTATAGTATCTTACAGTCAACTTAGGCCGCATCAATATAATGGCGGTTTAACACCCAATGAATCGGAACGATTATTTTAGAAAAGCTCTAAAACCGTGGTCAGTTTTTATTGACCACTTCACACCATGCTCAATGTGCTTTCCAACATTGCTAGCCAAGCAACTAAAGAAAAAGTTGTCAAAATCAGATAGTATACTGTGAGTTACGTCCATTACCGAGGAAAACTCAACTGATTATTATCAGTAACAACATGATATATAACCCTTTATATAGGAAGTCACTACCCTCTCACTCGCCAAGCCAGACTGTTGATTATCCAGCAAACTGAATGGGAGTAAGATTTTAAGGAAAACTTTATCAGGGCTATCCTAATCTCATAGTGCATCATGAAGTTTTTTAAACCACTCCAATATAGTCAATCCATCTTCTGAGGGTATATAATAGCAATTGTGTTCATACAAATATTTTTCAGGTAACTCTTTTCCTGACTTTATTATTTCCGATAGTTCTTTTTTTAACTTCAAAATAGATTCAGATGTTTCTCTTCTTACAAAATTATTTAATGCCTCTATATCACTAGATGCTTCACAGTCCCAATCTTGATGAAAATAACAGCCTAATAAATAATTAATTCTTTCCATATTCATCATTTCCCTACACTAGTGAGGATACGCAGTTTGAATACGATAACCATTCGGTATTAGTGGATCTTTATCTATTACAATCACTATTTTATTTGAATCAATAGATTTCGTTTGTCCTCTATAGATAACTCTACCTATAGTCCACTCCCCATTGATTAAGACATCCTAAACTAGAGTTTTCTAACTGTTTACGATAAGCCTTCGGTGGGAGGTGATTTAAACTTTCATGCGTTCGGCTAAAGTTATAATCCTGCTGCCAATACCACGCTAATTCTTTAACTTGGCTCAACGATTCAAATAAATAAACATTCAAAAACTCACGGCGGAACGAACCATTAAAACGCTCGATAAAGCCATTTTACTGTAGCTTACCGAATTGAATATAGCATAACGCTATTTGATTATTTTCACAGTAGTTCAATAAATTAACAGCAATTAGCTCTGGAGCATTATCTATGCGAATTTGTTTCGGTAGCCCTCTGTCGACTCTCAAGCGTTCAAGCACTCTAATAACTCGTTCAGCAGGCAATGACGTATCCACTTCAATTGCCAGACACTCTCGCGTTCTTTCATCAATAATATTCAATGTTCGAAATCGGCTACCACAATATAAACCATCATGCATAAAATCCAATGCCCAATGAATATTCGGTGTTTTCTCAATTATTAGTGGTCTTTTTTCACTTACTGCTAGCTAATATCGTTAGCTTCCATGCCAGAATCAGTGAGTTTTAAAATATTAACGATTTGAGTTTCAGTAAAACGGGCTTTTTTCATCATGACCTCTGCAAATTTTAGGGCAGAAAATCTAATTATAGCTGTCTTATTTTAGGGAAAGTGGACATGAACAGTAGCCTACCGAAAGAAGAAAATTAAGATGAACCACGTTCTATAACTTAAAGTTGACATTTTTAAAACCGTTATCAAAGTCATGGATAGCGATTTTAGTGTTCGCTTATCAAAAAAGCGTAAAGCTGAGTTATTCAGGAAAAAATGGGGGTAGCTGATATTACTTATTTAAACCTAGTTACTAATGCTTATTCACGAAAAAAAATCGCTGGTTATCATTTAGATGGCAACATGAAAATGAATATGGTAAAGAAATTGTTACTTCGAATCTTAAAAAGACAAAGTTCAACAATCCCTATAATCCATCACTCAAATCGAGGGCTACAGTATTGTTCATCGAACTATCTGAAAATCCATAATAATATTCAATGCTCAATGAAAGACATTTTTCATTAAACTATAAACCGCCCAATCAAGTTCATCGAGCGTTTTATACCTGAAGAGTTGTCAACCTATATCAGGGCTATTCGTGAGGTAAATAAATTAAATTAACTCCATGTATAGTTAAGAATATTCTCTTATTTAATAAATTGTGTTCAATTGCCACTGCATTAAATAGGAAAACATCGTATTATATCTATCGTTTTTTAATTCTAATACAGATGGAGTAGTAATGGAAACTAAGCAATACCCTATAAAATGGCAAAAACGTTTTGCATTTTTTGATACATATGGAGCACCAAAAACCCCTGAACACAAAGCTGCCATAAAGCAGCAACCTTATTTTGCTCGCTTTCTTATTATGTTTAATTTTTTTGCTTACTTCTTTG
The DNA here is from genome assembly GCF_028480065.1 of Providencia sp. PROV189. NCBI lineage: Bacteria > Pseudomonadati > Pseudomonadota > Gammaproteobacteria > Enterobacterales > Morganellaceae > Providencia > Providencia sp. PROV189. The sequence goes on along the minus strand of NZ_JAMPOG010000028.1, from coordinate 89,720 downwards.
GACCTATCTATTTTGCAATTGTAGGATTATGGAAAAAAGCTCTAATCTTGTTAGCTATAAGCTTATGTATCACCATGCTTTTTGCAACCATTGAACTTATTATAGGTAGAGAATTCCCCAGACCAGTTTGGACAGCTATATCTCTAGGGGTATCTTTCATGTGGGGATTTACTGCAAACTATGCTTATTACCTAAAAAAAGTCAAAGGCCTTGATGGCTGGAACCCATTTGAAGGATTCAGCTTATATTAAATCAATAAGTTATCCGCTTATAACCTACCTCCAATCCCAATAGGATTTTATTCCATACAATAATGCTGCATGTAAAATGCAGCATTATAACAATAAATAAACTTGAAGATTATTTTAGATGCTTGTGAGTATCGAAATGCAGCATAAATACTCTACAAATTGACGGTGTTATAAATGAGGTATTTACAAGAATATCGTAACGGTATTCCGCCCATTCATAACCCAGCGTGCTTTAGAAAATATCGACGGCGACAATGCGGTATTTATTGTCATAGTGATATGAATATCTATTTTTTCATGCCACAGAACATCGCCAATAAATACATAAGTAAAGATGAACATTTATTATAACCTACTGTAAATAGCAATTCCTAATGATGAAAGGACACAAATATGCCCTTCATCTGTGATCAACCTCAAAAAGCATTAATAATATTAAACTAAAGATGAAAACCCTTGTACCTGTCGCCGAATAACCTCATCACCAATACGTGTTTTATAAGATAATGCAAGTGGTCTTAACATGAATGGTAGATCTTTGGTGACTTTATTACCTGCAACGCCAGTATTGTATTCCTGTACTTGTTTGTTACCGCTATGTAGCAAAACACCTTGGAATAATTTTTTCTCTTCATTCGTCAACTTAGCGCCTGGCTTACTCAAACTATAACCTTGATGATAATTGATAGCTTCCCGCTTGATTTCTGCATCCAGCATACCTGTTCTATCTTTACCACTTTTGCAATTCCAGCAAGGCACTGCACCAATTTCGTAAGCTAACATCGCGATACGTTGTGCTATTTTATAAGGCTCATTACCATCATAACGATATGATTTTTTCTTCCATATTTCCTTTATCTGCTGACATAACTCTTCTACTTTATGCCTATTACTAGCATGAGGATGTTCAGATAAATAGTGACCTACCCATCCCCCCACTTCATTATTAATAAGATAGTTACACCCTAATATTTTGGCTAAAGCGGTTTTATTTAAATTATCATTTTGGCTGATCACCTTCGGGATGGAAAATGCCAGTTCATTAACGCCAAAGTTGAATATCGCAATATCCAGTTTAACTTTAACTTCTTGGGCTTCTCCTTTCTCATTTTTGATATTCAGTTTGATAACGCCATCGTTATTTAACATCTTCCAAGCAGCAACTTGATCATTAAGCATCCCTTTCTCTTTACCTAAATATGTTAGTAAAGAGGTTGAAGCGATCCGCAATGTCACCTCTTCATGATTTAATGCTCTCTTATACAATTCAGGCTTTGCAAACAGCGCAGCCATCACGACCTCTTTTGCTCTATTTTTAGCGCCTTGTAGACGTTCGGCACTGCGCTCAGGAAGGGCGTAAGGCGATAATACTCCGTGGCGGATCCCACTAAATAAAGTGGACTGATTATTATCTTTAACCTCTGAAAGCCATAAATTAACAGCGTGAGTCGTCTCTTCTGCTGATTTCGAACAAACACCTTTCCCTTTATAGCTGTTGTCACAAAATATCTCGTGATTGCCACCACAATATTTCATTTGAGATGCGGGAGTTAAGATAAATGAATATTCGCTATTTCCATAACTCAATGCTGTTTCTATTGTATGCCAATCTTTATTATTAAGATGCCTACTTAGCTCTTTTTGAAAAAGTTTCCCAACATCTTTTAAAGAGATTCTATTATTACTATTGAGCATTTCATGATGAATGATTTTAATTAATTTTTCTTCGAGTTTTTTAGCCTGCAACAATTCCCTTGATTGAATTAGTCTGCTTGGTTCACTCATTAACTGGTTTAATTTATCCGATATTGTAGCTAACACTTCCGTGGATAAATCAAGGTGTTTCAATATATTTTCTGCAGTACTGAGCAGCTCCTGCTGGAAACGAATAAGATCTTTTTTATCTTGAGTTACGTTAGTGAGGTTATTTTTTCTCTCCTCTGAACTTTGACCACGAGGTGGTGTTTTTATTGCCTCTCTAACAAGCTTTTGGCTTTTTATTGTGTTGTTAACTGAATCAATATTATAAGCAAATGTCTTACTTAACTGCTCCTGCCCGCTGGATGTGGCATGAGAAATTGATTGTTGGGGTTCATATGACTTTATTATGCAACACACACGGCTTCTCCATTGAAATAAAAATACTATTCAATCGAGAAATACCTTATAAATATATAAAAAACCGATTGTTTATTTTATTCATCATCACAATTTAAAAATAAGCTCCATCAAATTATTTGAGAAAACTCAACAAAATCCCATCATTGTCTTTAGCCAAAAGCTTAGCTAGGCTTAAAAAAGATAAACGATTATACGATGGAGCATCAAATGCCAAATATTCAATCGGATCACCACAGCTTCTTTATCTTAGCGGATGATAAACAGACTCGTCTTGCTGAAATTACCTTTGTCTATACCGGAGACGAACTCGCTATTATTGACCATACCGTCGTTGATGAAAGCTTAAAAGGGCAAGGTATTGCCAAACAATTGGTCGCAAAAGTCGTTGAAAGAATGCGTTCTGAAAAGCGTAAAATTATTCCTCTTTGCCCATTCGCCAAAGCTATTTTTGATAAAACACCTGAATACCAAGATATTCGCCACTAACCTGTTTTATTGATAAGAGGTAAAAATGAGCATACCGACCCCGAAAAATAACCTAGATTTCCAGCACATTCATGCACGCATTAAAGATGTTGGTGGGATCCCTGTCGCAAGGGTATTACCAACAAAACAACGGCGTTTAATTGGTGCTTGGTGCTTTCTCGACCATGCGGGCCCGACTGTATTTAAAGGTGACTCTGCTGGTATGCGCGTCGCGCCTCACCCACATACTGCACTGCAAACCTTCACTTGGATGCTTGAAGGCGAAATTCTACATCGGGACAGTTTAGGCTACGAACAAGTGATCCGCCCGGGCCAAGTAAATTTAATGACCGCAGGTAAAGGAATTAGCCATTCCGAAGATACCTATGGAGAAAACCGCCATTTACATGCCGTACAACTATGGATAGCACTGCCAGAAGCCGTGAAAGATATGCCCCCTCGCTTTGATCATTACCCTATTTTACCCAAATGGTCAGTTGGAGATATCGAATATCAATTACTCATTGGGGAATATGATTCTTATAAAGCCCCCACATTATCGTTTTCTTCTTTATTAGGCTTAGATATCACCACCCGCAATAGTCACTCATTATCGCTAACGCTACGCCCTGAATTTGAATATGGCATTTTTGTTATCGAAGGGGATGCGATTATCGATTCACAGCGCAGTCATCACAATGAGTTGGTCTATTTAGGCCAAGGCTTGTCGCAAGTCTCACTACAACTTTCAGCCAATAGCCACATTCTATTATTAGGTGGTGAGCCTCTGAATGAATCTGTTTTGATGTGGTGGAATTTTATTGGTCGCACAAAAGCTGAAATCACCGCAGCCGTTGCAGAATGGAACCAAGGTAGCCCTCGGTTTGGTAAAGTTATCAATGATGAACGTACGCCGACACCATCCCCCTTAATGCCATAAATATGCCAACCAAGTCGGTAAAAATGTTTATTCAATAAGTTTGATATTTGTATTGAAGTTATATCCATCAAAGATAATAAAAAGGTAGCCAATGAAGTTGCGCTACCTTTTTCTTTAAAACAAGTTAGCTCGCGGGAGTAAAGTAAATCGGAGAACCAGGACCTACGGGTAGTCCGAGTACAAATACCCAAATCACAAAGAACAGTGACCAGCCAATAAGGAAAATGATTGAATAAGGCAACATCATAGAGACCAATGTACCAATCCCGGCATCTTTCTTATATTTCACAACGATAGCCATAATTAAACCAAAATAACTCATCATTGGAGTAATAATATTGGTTACCGAGTCACCAATACGGTATGCCGCTTGGATTGTCTCTGGTGCATAACCCGCTAACATTAACATTGGCACAAAAATAGGTGCAGTCACCGCCCACTGAGCAGAAGCAGAGCCTATCATTAAGTTGATAAAGGCACAGATAATAATAAAGCCAATAAACAGCACACCACCATGTAAATCGATACTGTTTAAGAAATTGGCGCCTTTCACTGCGACCACTTGCCCGATATTTGTCCAACCAAAGAAGGCAACAAACTGTGCAGCAAAGAAAATAATAACTAAATATAATCCTAGAGTACTCATTGCGTTTGCCATGGCATCTACGACATCTTTATCAGAGCGCATGGTTTTAGCGACATAGCCATATACAATGCCTGGGATCGCAAAGAAGATAAAAATGAATACCACAATGGATTTCAAGAATGGTGAATTACTGACTAATCCGGTTTCTTGATTACGTAAAATACCATTTTCTGGCACGACCATAAGGGCAAGTATGGCGGCTAATCCCCAAAAGGTCACCGATGCCCAAAACAGCGCTTTTTTCTCAAGTGGGGTTACTTCAGCATCAGCACGTAATTTATCTTCATCTTCATCAACACCGCCACCTTGGTAAGGCCCTAATTGTGGTTCAACAATTTTTTCAGTGATGAAATAACCTAAAATAGTGATTAGGAATGTACTGGCAAACATAAAATACCAGTTCGCTTCTGCCCCGACTGTATAGGTTGGATCAATAATTTGCGCAGCCTGCTGGGTAATACCAGAAAGCAGTGGGTCGACAGTACCTAATAATAAGTTGGCAGAATACCCCCCCGAAACCCCTGCAAAGGCAGCGGCAAGACCTGCTAGCGGATGGCGACCAAGTGAATGGAAGATAATCGCAGCCAGTGGGATTAGTACTACATAGCCCAATTCGGCGGCGGTATTTGACATGATCCCCGCAAACACAATTGCCACTGTCGTTAGCTTACGCGGTGCTTTGATAACCACTAAACGCATCGCCGCAGATAAAAGCCCAGCTCGTTCGGCAATCCCAACCCCTAATAAGGCAACTAACACCGTGCCAAGAGGAGCAAAGCCCGTAAAGTTAGTAACAACATTAGAAAGGATTTTACGGATACCTTCAGCGTCTAATAGACTGACAACATGAATAACCCCATCCGCAGCACGCCCTTTTGCCCCCTCTGGACGTGGATCAGCAACGCTGACTCCAAAATATTGACCAATTGCTGAGGAGACCAATAAAATTGCAGTTAAAATAATGAATAAAATGACTGGGTGAGGTAAGGCATTGCCTAACCATTCCACCGTGCGTAACAAACGGCTCCCATCTTGTTTTTTTTGTTCCATATTTTCTCCTTATAAACAAGAGAAATGGACATTACACAATGTTTTGCCATTTAGCTATTTTCAAAAATATAACGCTGATTCAACAATTTATTTATTTTTAGATTGAAACCCCATCCCTATTAAAATTTAATCATAAAATATAGAATTAAAAGTCATCATGACTTAAATAAATAATTAATTTAACCTTTAAATAAAAAACACCGATAATTAATGAAAATGTGGTTCAGATAACAGTTTTTCACTATTTACTGAGTAATTTATTCTCTTTTTAAGCGTTAAATAGCCTGACTTTTGGTCTTTTTAGTAGAAAATCACCTCCAAATATCCGTATTCATGATTAGGTTTTCCCTACTAATTACACAAAGAATAATAAACCATGTAATATTTTTATTTCCCTATTTTAGCTATCTTTATGCCATCGCTGTTATAATCAGCTTATCCTTTTCAACTAAATAAACCATTATGTCTGTTATTGATGATTGGGCAGAACGCCATATTCAAGAAGCGTTAAATAAAGGTGAGCTAAAAAATCTGAAAGGCGAAGGACAACCGCTTTTACTTGATGACGATAGCCAAGTTCCACCTGAATTACGAGCGGGTTATCGTATCTTAAAAAACTCAGGGTATTTGCCCCCCGAATTACAGTACCGAAAAGATGCACTCACGTTGGTCGATATGCTAAAAGGGCTTGCTCATGATGATCCTAATTACCAGCCTCTAAGTAAGCAACTTTCTTTATTAGAGCTCAAACTTAAACAAGCGAATATCAATACTGATTTTTTACATGGTGAGTATGAAGCGCATATCCGCCAGCGTTTTAAACCTGAATAGATAACTTGATAGCTCCTGTTCGATATTCCATAGGAGTTTTACCATAGTATTGGCGGAATGCTTGGCTAAAAGCCGAGTGTGAATCATAGCCTACAGACAATGCAACTTGCTCGATTGAATTCGCCGTCATCAGCAAGCGGCAAGCCGCTTCCATGCGCCTTTGTACAAGTAATTGCATTGCGGTGAGTTGTGTCGCCGCTTTAATTTTCCGTTGTAGCGTACTTACTGACATACAAAACGCATTCGCCATATCTTGGCAACTGAGTGGAAGATGTAAGCGTGCATCAATCCATCGGGTCACCCCATCAATCCACTGCTCTTCAGGTTTCATTTGAGCAAGCAGCAATTTTGCAATGGTCGTATGTTGTTCGAGGGGTTGAGGAAACCGCTGCAACCAATTTAATAGCCCAATAGCAGCGGGAGTTAGCGAAAAAGACGTTGCTTTGTCATCAAGTGCCCATGGAGACGTGCTTGGCATCTCTAAAACATAATTTTGGTTGCCTGATAGACCGCTAAATGCATGACTTACACCAGGTGCAATGACCACACCATTTCCCGCCGCTAATAGAAAATGCTGCCGATGCATATTAATTTCCATGCCCCCCGATAACGCAAAGACAACCTGCCATTGCTCATCGTGTTGATGAGAAATCACATCTTCGGAATATTGGCGATAATGTAATTCAGGCAATAACAAAAGCGCACTCCTCTTTACTGGTAATAGGAGGAGTATAGCCCTTTTAGGGGGAAAAATGCACTTGATCACTTAGGCAAGTAATGCCCCGTTAGGCAACGGTAGATTAAATTCAGCAAGTACTATCGCCCCTTTTTCATCCGGTGCACCTGTGATCAAAACCTCTGATTTAATACCGGCAATACGTTTAGGCTCAAAATTACAAACACATAAAACTCGTTTGCCGATCAGCTCCTCAAGGGTGTAATTTACAGTGATCTGTGCACTTGAGCGCTTCACACCTAATTCACCAAGATCGACGTCCATCACGTAGGCGGGTTTTTTAGCTTTACTGTTCACTTCTGCTTTAATAATTGTGCCAACGCGCATTTCAACGCGAGTAAAATCATCCCATTCAATGAATTGCATAAACCTTACCTGAACTTAGTTATTAATAGACTTTTAGGCTAACACAAAATTGAAATAGGCTTTTATTGCTAAACACGCATTTTTTGTCGCCAAACCGTCATGGAAAATGATACAGATTGATTGGTCGATTTTATTTTAGTTATTCAGATAGTTATAAGTACTATAAACCGATAATAACCTGCCTGCTTTTGATTACCCACCATTTTTATATATCCAGAATTGGCTTTATAGAGTGATAAAGCGCTAAAATATATCAGCGAAGCATCCATTCACACTAGAGAAGGTTTAATTATGTCGAATCAATATAAAATTGGTGTCATCGTTGGCAGTCTACGCACAAACTCATACAACCGCCAAGTTGCAGAAGCCTTAGTGAAGCTTTTCCCTGATCATTTCACATTTAACTTTCTCGATATCAGTGAGCTTCCTTTATATAACCAAGATGCCGATAAACAGCTACCCAGCGTTGTCGCTAACTTTAAATCACAAATTGCCGAGCGTGATGGGATTATTTTTATCACGCCTGAATACAACCGTTCAATCCCGGGTGTATTAAAGAATGCGATTGACCACGCATCGCGCCCTGCGGGGAATAATTCATGGAATGGTAAACCAGCAGGCATTTTAGGGGTATCAACAGGCAATATCAGTACTGCAATTGCGCAGCAGCACTTGCGTGTCTGTCTAGCATCTTTAAATATGCCAACTATGAATCAACCTGAATGTTATTTGAAATGGTTTGAAGGTATGGTTGATGAACAACATAATTTTGCGCCGAAAAGCCAAGCATTTATTCAGGCGTGGGTGGATACTTATTGCCAGTTTGTTATCCGAAATGTTGCCAACTAATTGAGTGATATAAGAATAAACAACATCTACTTTTATCGGCTATAATCCGTATTAACAACAAAAAAGCACCGTAATTATGAAGTACTCCCATAACGTTGGGGGCTTCATTACGGTGCCTTTTGGTTTGATTAACGTCCTGCTTTTAACTTCTGGAAATACTCTTCATAAATAATGTTGGTATTGCCAACATCACTTTGCCATTCCCCTTTTTGCAATACCTCTTCACTTGGATAAAGAGACGGGTCATTAGCAATTTCCGGTGGTAGCATTTTCTTCGCTTCAAGGTTTGGCGTTGGGTAACCAATAGATTCGGCAACTTGTGCTGCAATATCAGGACGTAATAAGAAGTTGATCAACTTATGTGCCCCTTCAGGGTTTTTCGCATTGGCTGGAATAGCTAAGCTATCCATCCAGAAAATTCCCCCTTCTTTTGGCCAAATCACTTCAATCGGTAAACCTGCTTGGCGAGCAACAAAGGCTGAGCCATTCCACAGCATGCCGACATCAACCTCACCTTCGATAAACGGCGTTGCTGGGTTATCAGAGTTAAATGCAAGGATATTTGGACGTAGTTTTTGTAACTCTTTATAAGCCTCTTCAATCTCTTTAGGATCGGTTGTGTTACCTGAATAACCGAGTTTTGTGAGTGCAACTTGGAATACTTCTCGTGCATCATCCATCATTAACAGGCTATTTTTATATTCAGGTTTCCAAAAATCGGCCCAAGAGGTGATTGAGCCTGGGTCAACGGCCTCACCATTAATACCGATCCCCGTCGCTCCCCAAATATAAGGAACGGAAAAATCATTTTGTGGATCGAACTCTTTATACAGTAAATTCGGATCTAGGTTTTTAAAATTACTTAGTTTTTGTTTATCGATTTTTTGTAGCATCCCCTCTTTACTCATTTTAGAAATAAAATAAGTAGAAGGAACGACCAAATCATAAGCCCCTTCTTTATAGGTCTTAAGCTTGGTGTACATACTTTCATTTGATTCGTAGGTGGAGTAAATCACCTTGATCCCAGTTTCTTTAGTAAATTGCTCTAATAAACCGGGGGGAACATATTCTGTCCAGTTATAGAAATACAGTACGTCTTTATTTTCGTCTGCGGCGGTTGCCGTGCCAATACTTGCAGCCATTAAGCCAGCCGCTAGTAGATAGGACCATTTTTTCATTACTGAGCATCCCTCAACAAAGTGTTTTCTTATACTCGCCATATTTCAAGTGACCATTAATGACTTTATTTAGCCGCTAATCGCTTGAATTATCTTGCGTATATATATCGTATAAGCTCATCTAGAGCTCACCCTCTTCGCCAAATGGCATTAAGTATGCGAGCTACCGAACCCAATAGCTCGCGACATTTACAGCACAAAAAATTATTTGAGCTATTTCGAAAACTTATCTCTCATCACCCACTGGCTCAAACAGACTAATACTAGCGACATGATCAACAATACAGTCGCCAATGCGTTAACCTCTGGGGAAACGCCCACTTTTACCATCGAGTAGATTTTTAGCGGTAAAATTTCATAGCTAGGGCCTGTAACGAAGGAGGAGACCACAACATCATCCATCGATAAGGTAAAGCTTAATAGCCAGCCTGCCACGACCGCAGGAAACGCTAACGGCAGGATAATTTTACGTAAAATAGTAAACTCACCCGCACCAAGGTCACGCGCTGCCTCTAGCATTTTCACATCAAAATCTTTCAGCCTCGCATAGACGGTAACCACCACGAAAGGTAGACAAAAAGTAATGTGTGAAAACAGTAGCGACCAAAAACCAAGCGAAACCCCTAAAAGCATAAACAATACCAGTAGAGAAATGGCCATAACGATATCCGGTGACATCATCACAACAAATAACATACCACCGACAAAGGGTTTCCCTCTAAAACGATAACGAAACAGTGCAACTGCCGTTAACGTACCGATAATTGTCGCAAACGTGGCAGAAATAATCGCCATCGTTAATGAATGTCCAGCCGCTTGCAACAAACTATCGTTGTTGATTAACAGCTCATACCATTTGGTTGAAAAACCTTGCCAACTGATCCCAAAACGCGATTCATTGAACGAGTTCACAATCAAAATGATAATTGGAATATAAAGATAAGCGTAGACGATGGCCATAAAGCCACCTCGTAACGTGCGACCGATCATTCTTCATATGCCTTTTTATTCAATAGCTTAGCAGCTCGGTAATACACATACAGCAACAGCCCCATCATCACCGTTAAGAAGATGCTGGTTGCCGCACCAAACGGCCAATCGCGAATATTTAGGAACTGGCTCTTAATAACGTTCCCTATCAAGAGGTTTTTCGCTCCCCCCATCAGATCCGCAACATAGAACAGCCCCATCGCTGGCAGTAAAACAAGTAAGCAGCCGGCGATAATCCCAGGCATAGTCAATGGAATAATTATCTTCACAAATGTCTGGAGTTTGTTAGCACCGAGATCTCTTGCGGCTTCTAAGTAAGACTTATCCAACTTTTCAATACTGGAATAAAGCGGCATGACCATAAAGGGTAATAAAATATAGATAAGCCCTAACACAACCGCTTCAGGTGTATACATCAGACGTATCGGCTTATCGATAAGCCCTATCCACAGCAAGAAATCATTCAAGTACCCTTTCGTACTCAAAAACACTTTTAGCCCATAAATGCGAATTAAAGAGTTAGTCCAGAAAGGCACTATCAACAAAAAGAGCATTAAAGGCTGTAGGCGTTTAGGTAATTTCGCCAAAATAAAGGCAAAAGGATAACCGATAACTAAGCAGAAGAAAGTGGCGATCAGCGCCATATTCAACGAGTGGAGCATCACCTCAGCATACATGGGATCAGACAAACGGATGTAGTTATCCCATGTAAAGATCATATCAACAAGATTGGTATCACTGCGTGTTAAAAAGCTCGTACCAATGATCATGATGTTAGGCAAAAATACAAAGAGTAATAGCCATGCCACCACGCCCGTGATAATGACATTTTGTAAGATCTTGTGTTTACGCCTGATCATCCAGTACCACCTCCCAGCTTTCAACCCAAGTTACAGCAACTTTTTGGTTTAAGGAGTGGTCTACATCTGGGTCATCTTCATTGAAGAATTCACTGACCATGATGATTTTGCCATCTTCCATCTCTACCACAGAATCTAACGTCATTCCCTTATAGTTACGTTCACGCACATAACCGATTAAACCGGGATAGTTTTCTGCATCGTTCACCTCTTCTACGCGCAAATCTTCCGGGCGTAATAAAACATGAACCGATTGGCCTTCTTGGACAGGTAAAGTGGTAAAAATGTCACATTCATGCCCTTCAACATTGGCACGAATACGTTGTTCATCAATGCGATATAAGACTTTTGCATCAAAAATATTGATTTCACCAATAAATTGAGCCACAAAGAGGTTTTTAGGCTCTTCGTAAATTTCACGCGGCGAGCCATCTTGCTCAATTTTGCCTTCACGCATAACAATAATACGATCTGACATTGCAAGGGCTTCTTCTTGATCATGGGTAACGAAAATAAAGGTGATCCCCAATTTACGTTGCAGCGCTTTTAGCTCATTTTGCATCTGCTTACGTAGCTTATAATCAAGTGCGGATAAAGACTCATCCAGCAAAAGGACTTTTGGACGATTAACGACGGCACGGGCGATCGCAACGCGCTGTTGCTGCCCACCAGAGAGTTGATTTGGTCGACGTTGTGCAAAATCCTCCAACTGCACCATACGCAATGCTTGATCAACTCGCTTTTGGATCTCGTCAGCAGGGGTTTTCTGCATACGCAAACCAAAAGCAACGTTTTCAAAAACGGTCATATGCGGGAACAGAGCGTAGCTTTGGAATACCGTATTCACAAAACGCTGCTCAGCAGGGATATCTGTAATATCCTGACCATCAAGAATAATTTTGCCTTCATCAACATCTTCTAGGCCGGCAATTAAACGTAGAACCGTTGTTTTGCCACAGCCAGAAGGGCCTAAAATGGTCAAAAACTCACCATTTTGGATGGTTAAGTCAAGCTCGGATATAATTTGTTTGCCATCGAAAGCTTTATTAAGTGCTTTCAATTCGACGAGTGGTGTCAGAGAGGTTGTCTCAGTCATTTATGCTACACTCTATCCCTATGAATAATGCAGATAGAACCGCTACCGTTAAAGACTGTGTAAGCTTATCGGAGATTTACTCTTCATACTTCCCCAGCAAAGCCCAAAACCAGTAGCGCCATTTAAATTTCATTAAGTGGTGCATGATAAACACTGTTTGTGTAAATTGAAAGCCATTTTCAGTACTTTGTTTGCATTTCATTATGAAAACGCAATGAAAGAATTCCCTTTGTCATAAAAACAAGCCACTTAACCATAGTTACACTAAGCAATAAGCCATTGTAAAACAACATAAAGCCACACTTAAGTTAGCTTTTCATTGTTCATAATAGAAAGCAACAAAGTATTTGTTATAGTTCAATAAAATATAGGCTAGAACAATCGAAAACATCCAAACATTAAAAATAAAAATGATATCGATTTGGTCATATTCTCAATGCCATTTTTACAACTGAATGTCAGAAATAGATAGCCGATAATATTCATCACATATAACCAAAATAAACCGATGTTTATTATTCTGTGACCTTCGGCAAGTTTCTAACTTAAATCAAATGTAATATCGATAATATTAATCGAAATCATATTATTCACCACATCTCGTTGAATATAATCATCTTATCAAGATAGACACGCGATATTTATTATTTCTAATGTGTGCTTATTTTGGTCTTTAACAATTTATATAACGCTGAGGGCCGCTTTAAAGTGCATCTATAAAAATAAATATGCCCTCACTGAATCTATTAACGATATTCCATTGAATTGATATGTGAGTGAACAACATGCCTAATAAAGAGTTTTTCTACCAACCCCTTTATCCTTTATCTGAGGATAAGACTGAATATTACCAATTAACGGATAAATATGTTTCTGTAGAATCCTTCGCAGGTAAGGATATATTAAAAATTGAGCCAGAGGCATTAACCGTGCTTGCCCAACAGGCTATTCATGATTCTCAATTTTTCCTAAGAACTGCACACCAAAAACAAGTTGCCGCCATCTTGTCTGATCCTGAAGCGAGTGAAAATGACAAATACGTGGCTTTACAACTCTTACGTAACGCTGAAATCTCAGCGAAAGGTATTTTGCCAAACTGCCAAGATACTGGCACAACGACGATTGTTGCTAAAAAAGGCCAACAGGTTTGGACTGACTGTAATGATGCCGAGCTATTATCTCGTGGTGTTTATCATGTTTTCCGCCAAGAAAACTTACGCTTTTCACAAAATGCCGCCTTAGATATGTATACAGAAGTCAATACAGGTACTAACTTACCTGCTCAAATTGATATTTTTGCTACCGAGGGGGATGAATACCATTTCTTGTTTGTTAATAAAGGCGCAGGATCAGCCAATAAATCGGCACTATTTCAAGAAACCAAAACGATTTTAGAACCAAACAAGCTAACAGCATTTCTTATCGAAAAAATGAAGGCATTAGGAACCACTGCTTGCCCTCCATACCATATCGCCTTTGTGATTGGTGGTACTTCAGCAGAAGCAACATTAAAAGCAGCCAAGCTTGCTTCAACGAAATATTATGACAATCTGCCTACATCCGGTAATGAACACGGCCAAGCATTTCGAGACATTGAATTAGAAAACACCCTACTTGAAGCAACTCGTCATTTTGGTTTTGGTGCACAATTTGGTGGTAAATATTTTGCGCATGATGTCAGAGTCATACGCTTACCTCGTCATGGAGGCTCCTGCCCAATTGGCTTGGCCATTTCATGTTCTTCTGACCGTAATATCAAAGCCAAAATCAATAAACAGGGTTTATGGATTGAAAAAATGGAGCAGACCCAGCCCAATATATCCCTGAATCTTTACGCCAACATAATGAAGCTAAAGTGGTTCACATCGACCTCAATCAACCGATGAAAGCTATCTTAGCAGAGCTCAGTAAGCACCCTGTTTCAACCCGTGTTTCACTCAGCGGCCCACTCATTATTGCTCGTGACATTGCCCATATGAAACTAAAAGAGCGCTTAGATAAGGGTGAAGAACTACCACAATATTTTAAAGATCATATGGTTTATTACGCGGGTCCTGCTAAAAAACCAGAAAGTAAAGTTTCTGGCTCTTTAGGCCCCACAACGGCGAATCGCATGGATCCGTATGTCGATTTATTCCAATCCCACGGTGGTAGCATGCTCATGCTGGCAAAAGGTAATCGCACCCAAGTGGTTACTGATGCTTGCAAAAAATACGGAGGATTCTATTTAGGCAGTATTGGTGGTTCAGCAGCAATTTTAGCGCAAGAGTATGTAAAAAGTTTAAGTTGCCTTGAATACCCTGAATTGGGAATGGAAGCCGTCTGGAAAATGGAAGTTGAAGGATTGCCAGCCTTTATTTTAGTTGATGATAAAGGCAATAATTTCTTCGAACAGGTACAAGACCAAACATGTAAAAAGTGTATTAAATAATCAAAAAAATAACGGCGACCTACTCTATGGTCGCCGTTTTTGATGCGATAAATAAACAGGTATCGTCGCTAATAATAATTTATTCGTACAACTGTTGAGGCATTAAATTTCCCCGTATTTACTGTTGGCGCAACTTTTTTAATTGATGCTGTATAATTACGTGTTACTGAAGTGCTACCTGTCGCTAACGTACCGAAAAACTGGAAATAGTTGAACTTCATTCGATTATTTTTATCGTCAAAGAGCGTTAAGTTTGTACCATTTTTCAAGTCAATCGCATATTCTCCATTAAGCTGTTCAGTCGTTTCAAAATTAATATTCATTGAGAAATTATCTAAACAACCTCTTTTCACCGCTTGTACTTGAAATTGTTTTTTAAATTCTTTCCCTTGGTTAAGATCCGTTACCATTAATTGCCCAAAATCAATTTGTTGTGATTCTGGAAACACTTTAATATCGGCTCCGCATTTCAAAAAACGGATCCCACGTAATCCTGAAATTGAATATCTTAGGTTTTTAGCTCCAGGCGTAGTATTAATCCCCCCACTGCCATCAAATTGGAAAACCGTAAATTGGTTATCCCCATTATAATTCCCCGATGGTGGAACGACCCCCGTCACTTTAATATACAGGGTGAAAGTCACAGTGACCGTCACACTTTGGCCTTTACGAATAGGATTTGTGCCTAAATTGACACGCTGCTGATTTCTTTCTAACTGTTCCCCCTTGTAATTCGCCCCCAACAATAGCCCTGCACCAATCTTTTGGGAGGTCGGGTTAAAATACATATGAACAACGTCAACCGCGTTACCTAATACGTTATTGCAATAAACGGTCACCGTCATTGGGTCTGATTGCCAGATAATAGTATTTGCTGGTGTATCTGCTGGAATGGCTAATTGTCCAACAGGAACCGGAGGTTTAATAACATCACCTGTACCATATTCCACGCAATCTAATGCAAATGCTTTTGTGCTAAAAAATACCAATAACAATAAAAGCGATAATCCACTGTGCTTAATAAATCTGTGTATCATGAGTTATACACCTTATTAAAGATAGGCAATGCTCAACATAATTTGTGCTTTGATATTACCTATGGTTAAGTCTTTCCGAGGAAGGTAGCTTTCTAACATTGAGTAAAGTGTAATTTGCTGATTATCATCGAAATAAATAGAGTAATTGCGATATTCTCCATTAGGTACAATATTGCCATTTTTATCCATTAATCGGATGCCATATCCTTCTAATATCGTCTTGCCGCCAAATAAATCACGGTCTGAGCTTTTTGTTGGCTCAGAAATAAACATTAGCCGAACAACCGGTTTTCTATCATCACGATTAAAAGAGGGAAAAATGCAATCATCAAATTTTAACTTGATCTCTTGCTTAGGGCTTCTATCCCCTATTTCATTAAAGAAATTCAGAGAAATTGGTCCTAAATCAATATTTTGATCCAATGAAGAAAAACTGATCTTACAAGGCAATGAAATGACTTGCCCCGTAAAATTAAGATCGCCCTTCATCATGCTGCTATCGGCATAAACCCAGCTACTTAGCAGCAAAGAAATACAAAGGCTTATTGATATATAACAATTTCTCATTGCCAGCACCTATTTACTTTCGTTAGCCAACTGACAAACAGACGCAGCACATTGGTAAGTCAACATTTTCATACCACCATAATCATCCATATAACCTGTATATAATTGCTTAAATGGCGTTGTAGGAACTGTGACACTTTCCTTTGACATTGGAGCAATCATAACGCTTTCAAAATCAGGAAAATTATTGGTCGTGTTGCTACTTAAATACCCCAAAGTCACATAATATTTAGTTGGGTTTTCAATCAATAAACGGTTACCGGAATGAGTATATTTCAATTCTTTCGCCCAAACTTTATCGCTATTATTTTCAATTTGAGCTGGTCGATAGAACATTTTTAAGCGACTTTGAATTGCAATTTGCACCACGTTTTCTTTATTTGAAACTGGTGGGATCTCTCGGACATTCAGATAAAATAGCGATTCTCTGTCTTGGGGCAATTTATCTATTGCCTCCGTTTTAATAATTTTTATTTGGTTTTTCGTATTTGGCTCAACTCGCTGCATCGGAGGCAGCACCGTAAAAGGCTCTGCAATCTTATTTCCCTTATCATCTTCCATCCATGACTGAGCAAGATAAGGTAATGTTTTACTTTGGTTATTAATAACTAAACTGACTGATTTATCCTGACCGGGAAAAATGATCCGTGTGCGATCGATATTGATTGCGGCAAATGCGGTTTGCACACTGATAAACACGAATGAAAGGCAAACAGTGCCTTTATATAATTTATTCATAACAATTTCCTTTAAAGGCAGGGGATCAAAACTTTACTTTGTTCTTTTCCAGAAAAATTGGTAAAACTTAATTGGCATTGTTCATTTCCACCCGCCCACTTAACGGTATATTTCTCAGTAGGAGTAATCCCTGTTAAATACACAATCCCATTATCAGCAATAATGCCGACCTCTCTCCCTGAGCTGGCTTCTATAACACTGGTGCCTAATGGCGGATATTTCCCATTTCCCATACGAATAATGGCTAATATACGTTTTCCCTGATTGGCTCGAATGGTTTGATAACCTATCGCGCCCTCCGTCAAAGTCTTACCAATAATGTTGTCGTTGACATCAACATCATCAGGTAACGTATTCATATCGATATACACATCTGAATTAGAGAAACTATTTAAATTAGTCGCGACACCGATACCAAAGCGATTAGTCACCGACTGGCCATTATCAATAGAAATTCCTGCAACATCACCACTATCAATGACTACCCGAGGTTCATTACTAGTACCATTACGATGAAGCGCCGCACCATATTTCGTGGCCGTCATGGAGCCGTACCAACTTCCGCCGAAGGCTCGATAAGCATTCACATTTTCAGTCGCATTGAGATTTAATACACCATAAGCCGATGAGTACTGATAACTACCACTGATACTAGGCTCCATTCGGCCTAGTTGACGTTTATCGCCCCCAGCACGTAAACTCCAATAGTTGTTGTTAATGTTTTCACTGTAATACGCGACTGATTGATTTAACTCTTTGCCATCATTCGCATATTGCAGGTCATAACTGATAGAGGCGCCACTTTCTAGCGGAATAGAGAGTGATAAATACGCTTGGTTATCATCCGTTTCTTGGTACTTTATTTTATTTAATGACAATGTTGCTGACATATTTCTGATATTACCAAGGTTAAATATTTTGCTCAGACTCATGCCAAATGTCGTGGTTGATTCACTATTCCAAAATTGGTGGTGAGACGCATTAAGATATAAGGTGGCATCCAATAAACTGATATATTGGTTAAAGGATGCGGTATACACATTTTTATCTCGCCTAAAATCCAACATGCCGTTTGCAGCATCAATGTATTGCGGCATGGTTAAAAATGCTTTATCCGAGAACTTATAACCCGCAAAGGTGATCTGTGAGTTAGTGGATTCAAATCGTTTAGAATAATTTAAGCGGTAGCTATTTCCTGAATAAGTTCCCAAATTATTTAACTTCGCCTTAGCGCGTGTAATATCAAATGAAAGAGCGCCGAACTGGTTCATGTTTTGACCAATACCAACGTTAATGGCTTGATATTCGTTGTTATTAAGTGTGGCAATCACTCCCCCGAATAAGGATGTACGACTAAAAAGGCCATAAGAGGCTTCACCTGCAATAAACCGCGGTTTAGTACGTTGTGAACGGCCAAATGGGCTAGATTCCCCCACTGAAAGCTTATATAAAAATTGCCCCTGCCGCGTTAAAAAAGGCAGCGATGCCGCGGTGACTTGATACTGTGTTTGGCTGCCATCTTCCTCTTGAATGGTGACATCTAACGTACCTTGTACCGCCTCGGTGATGTCCTGAATATTAAAAGGCCCTGGTGCAACACGAGCTTGTTTAATCACACGCCCATTTTGAGTAATAGTGACCATTGCATTCGTTTTGGCAATTCCTGAAATTTGTGGCGCATAACCACGCATCGAAGGGGGTAACATGCGAGTATCACTAAAAATCGACGCGCCAACAAAACGAAAACTGTCAAAGAGCTCCGTTCTTAAATATGACTCTCCTAATAAAATTTTTGCCCCTAATTCAGGGAAGGCTCTAAAGGCATAAAATTGCGTCCAATCAAATCGTTGGTTTGTTTTACCTTGTGAGCGATTATATTGATATTGATAGTCAGCACGGAAACGCCACGCACCTAAATTCACCCCCGTTGTTCCGTTGCTACTGGCGCTAAAGGTTTCATTGCTATTTTTTGGCGCAGAATAGTTAGTAAATAGATTGTAGTCTATTAATAAACCTGCAATTCCATTATCCCATTGCGATGGTGGCACCCAGTAAGGGTCATCATATTCCAACCAAGCTTGAGGGATTGAAAATAGAATATTTTGGTTTGCTTTATCGAAAACATAATTTATGTTCATTGATTTAGGCAATTCAACACACTGATTACGCTTATCCTGTAATATTTTATTCCTAATGCTCGTTTTTAAGGAAAAAAGCTCTATCATTTCAGGCGTAATACAGAGTGCTGAAGTATCTTTATTAACTTCAATAAACTTAATGAAATATTGTCCAGATAACTTACGACCATTTAATGTAATGTCTGTAAGATATTCACCTGCAGGTACAAAATCTGGATTGGAAAATTGACTGAGATCGATGTTGTCTCTATCTTTTGCATCAATAATATTCATATTAAACTCTATTGCATTAGATACACTTGATACCGACAGTGTAAGAAAAATAGAGAATAATAATTTATTCATATTTGGTTGAAGCGACAAAAACATGATAATCCCAGTCAAATAGATAAACTAATCAAAACAAGGGGAAAAGCAACAGGCAAATAAATGCCTGTTACTGATATGTACTCAAAATAATTCACATTTTATCTAAATAACAAACGGAATAGCTTTTACCACTATCAAGAGTAATAAAACTCATTAAGCCATTACATTCTTAATAAATAATAAAATAACTTTAAGTATAATGTGAAAATTTATAGGTAATTTAAGGCGTAAGTTGCTTGAGAAATAATACTACCTGTTTCTACCTTATTACCATTTGCTTCAACGCGTGCGCTAAATGTTAATTTATTCGCACCATTCACCAGTGGCATTTCAACGCTGGTATCCCCAACTTTCATGACTGCACCGTCTGCGTTAATTAGGCGAACGCCAACACCTTTCGATGTTCCCGTGTTAGCCAATAAATCCTTTTTCGTGGTATCTGGAGTACCAGAGAATGTCACTTTCACTTTACTGACCGCAGGGAAAAGCACTTTGTCGTCTGCACCCGTCACCGCAGCCAGATCACAATTCTCTAATGCAATAGTGTACTGAACGCTTTGGCTAAATTTATTGCCCGTTTCTAATACTTTATTCGCGACTTGACCTAAATCGACATTAACTGTTCCATCGCCAGGTAAACTGCACGGTGCATTAATGACTTTACCTGTAAAGTTAATGACACCACTTCCTTGGTCAATAGCTGCATTTGCAACTCCAGTAGCACATGAAGCAACAATAGTTGTAGCTAATATGGTTTTAACAAATTTCATTTCATTTTCCTATTTAAGACAAAAGACTAACGTACATAAACTCCCTAACGATAAAAATCGTTAGGCAGAAATTTATTATTATGTTGTGGCTGAGGAAGGCTATGAAGTAGTAATATGAAGTTTATAGATAATGATTAACTACCATATGATTCACAAGGTTATTTTTAATTTCATTGTCATTTATTAATTCAACACGACCTTCTATTGAAAAGATTTCATCATTAAAAAAACAGATCAAATCGGTTTCAAGTGCTTTAGCCAAACTAAGAAGATTATCTAATGTAATATTACATTCACCCCTTTCATAGCGTGAAACTTGCTGTTGACTGATACCAACTAATCCAGCAAGTTCAGCACCTGAAAGCCCTAATTCTTTTCTTCTTTTGCGAATTTCTTTACCAACGATCTGGTTTACATTTTTCATTTATTAAGACCCGACCTAATTTAAAATAGTCAATAATGACATGGATAAAGCAATAAAAGCTCATTTGTTTATTATTATTATTTTAATTTATCCCTACTTAAGAAATAGAGATAATCGTAAAGGTCTAATTTGGAGTGATTATAGAACGCATTGCTCGAAAGTAAAACTGTTTGTAACGTTCGATACGATCAATCAAATTAGACAAAACCTATCAAAAACATCTATTAAAAAAAAGAATAATGCCTCAATAAACCTATTCATATTTTATTATGTTTTTATTATCCTCCTAAAATAATAAATCTATTTTAAACGGATGATATTTAACATTAATTCATTTTACCCTCCACCGTTGTAAACATAGAAAAGAATAGAATATTAATAACGAATTAAGAGTATTAACCAACTATACTCAATAATGCTTTTTTATTGTTGAAATATAAGAATAATTTATAAAATATATTCAAAAATTCAAATTTAATCATTCTTTTTAGATTCTAATTATTTTACCATCGCCAGTGGTTTATTTATTTTATCTTATGTGAACAAGTAAAAAATTTAGTAGCAAAATCATACTCGGTATAGGAGTATAAAATATGTTAAACATCCGCTTTATTGCTCTTATTTGCATTTTAACTTCCTTTAGTAGGGGTTAGGTGGTTTTCAATCGTTACATTTGATACAAAGTAAACTTATTAGTAGTTTTTACTAATACCCTCTCTTGTGAAAAAATATATAACCCCTTATAATCAACAACATATAGTTTTTACTAAGTGTAACAAAGTAATATTGAATGTTTCTATTTGCTGTAATATCTATATTTGGCTGACGTTAAATAGCACAAAAAGACTATTCGTTATCAACCATCAATAAGCTCAAAAAACGTTAATCCTGAGTTTATTAGATAGTTTGACTTAAAACCTAAAAATTGATAGAGAGAATAGAGAGATATAAAACAATCTATTCTTAAGCTAGCACTAATGCTAACGTTCTTTGAAATATTTTTTTATCGATGCCTTTACAGATAAAGCAACAAAAAATCCAATAGCTTTGGCCGTCTTATAGAGTGAAATACTATGCTTCTAAATAAGATTGGAGTAAAAATTGGCTGATCATTTTTCACTATCATGGAAAATAAATCGCTCTTTTGTGCGGAAGCCATTTAATAACCATTGGTTATCGAATAAGAGAATATCTCATTATACCTAGCTCAAATTATATGGTGTTATCTACTCATCGTAAGAGAGGAGATACCCTATGTCGACACCAATTCGAGTCGCCACCGTACAATTCCAACATAAAGCCTCTGATAAGGCTTATAACCTAAAACAGATCCATGCATTTATCGATCAGGCCGCATCTCAAGATGTGCAAATACTTGTGCTGCCAGAAATGTGCATTACAGGTTATTGGCACGTGCCTAAGCTGCCTAGCGAAGCTGTCTATCAGCTCAGTGAAACTTTACATGATAGCCCATCATTAACACCTATCCGCCAACGTGCAAAAGAGCTTAATATGATCATTGGCGTGGGGTTAATTGAAAAAGGCTTAGATGATAAATGCTATAATACTTGGGTTGCTTGTATGCCTGATGGCACGTATCACGCCCATCGGAAATTACATGCCTTTGAGCATCCAAGTATTCATTCAGGCGATAGCTACACTGTGTTTGATACGCCGTGGGGAGTGAAAGCAGGGATCTTAATATGTTGGGATAATAATTTAGTCGAGAACCCACGAGCAACCGCATTAATGGGAGCTGATATTATTTTAGCACCACACCAAACGGGGGGAACTCATTCCCGTAGCCCATACAGCATGAAGCCAATTCCTCTTCCTTTATGGGAGAACCGAGAAAAAGATCCTGAAGCATTACGAGAAGCCTTTCAAGGGGAGCATGGTCGTGGCTGGTTAATGCGTTGGTTACCTGCTCGCGCCCATGATAATGGCGTCTTTTATATTTTCAGTAATGGCGTTGGTTTAGATGACGATGAAGTCCGTACAGGTAATGCCATGATCATCGACCCATATGGTCGTATTATCAACGAAAGCGATGCTATTGATAATGATATGGTAATCGCCGAGCTAGACTTAAGCTTACTTCCAATGTCAACTGGCCGCCGCTGGATGTCAGGCCGTCGCCCTGAGTTGTATAATATTTTGACAAAAACAATGGGTTATGAGCGTGATGCGCGAAGTGTGCGATTTGCTGATAAGCCTGTCGCAATTTCAAAATAACAGCAGCACATTTCCTTAAATGGATAATATACTTGTAGAGACGCCATTCAGGGTCTCTACAAGTTAACATGACTGATAAATTTACTGATGAGGCGTAATGGATACCCGATTATTACGTGCTTTTGTTGTTTTAGCTGACACGGCAAACTACCATACGGCTGCATCCCAATTGTGTATCACCCAACCCGCACTAACGAAGCAGATTAAACTGTTAGAGCAACAGCTCTCAATAACGTTATTTGAACGAGGTCGACATGGTGCACAACTGACTGAAAATGGTCGTAAGCTGCTCCCTTTTGCGCAACAAGTATTATCTCAAGCTGAGCTACTTTTTAACCGAGCAAGCGAATTGAGTACCCAATTCCCGAAATCTATTCATGTTGGATTTGGCATATCAACGTTCCAAGAAGCCTCTTTTTTCGTTGCGCGTTTGCGAGAACATTTAAAACAGACAACGATTTACTTTGATGATATGCCGTCAGATATCATGTCGCAAAAATTAGAAAATCACCAATTACAGGTTGCATTTTTACGCCGTCCTGAAATTGCATTTTCTACAGATTTTACAGTGCACCCGTTAAAACAAGAGACCTTGGCTCTCGCCATTTCGACATCACAACTCAGTGATGACCCCGTGAAACAGCTATTAATAAAGCACCCTTATTTATCGCTGCGTAAAGAAAGAGGTAGCGGACTATCACATCAAATCGAACGGTTCCTGGGCCAACAGGGGATCTCATTAGAGCCGGTACAAGAGGCTAGCGATATTCAAACCATCATCGCACTGGTTGCCGCTGGTGTGGGAGTCAGTTTAGTTCCTTATAGTTCAAGGCATATTAGCCGCCACGATGTGGCTTTTATCCCCATTGAAGACAGCCCATCGGCTATGTGGAATATTGATGTAGTTTGGTCATTAGCACTGCCTAAGCCTTGGCAAAATACCATTATGACACTACTTAAAGAAACTATGCTTCGTTTCAATCATAGCTCGAGTCTAAAATAATACTATTTAGTGATTGCTATGGTCATGTCAGGCTTCTTAATCGTAATTCCATAAAGGAAAGCGCATTCGCTTTCCTTTATTATTCGTCGCTATGCTTACCTATCAACCACAATATTTTTATTGACGATATTATCACTGCGGTTCCCCACCATCTGAGCGAACTTTTCGATAGGATCTGTTTTTAGTGCATACAATCTTTTTAATGCCAATGGGTTATCCCCTAAGCGTACTTTGCCTTGTATAGTCGTTACAGCAAGGTGCATTCCTGCTTGTTTTGCTGCGTTCATTGCCGTTTGGTTAAAACCACCAAATGGATAGGCTAAATAACGTTGCTCACGGGTAAATGGTTGTAAAGCATGCATAGAGCGTTGGAAATCTAAGAAAATAGTATGCTCTTTGCGACTAAAAATAACAGGGTTTTTACGAGCATCTAGCTTATGTAAGAAATGCGTGTGTGACTGAATATTAAACACATCTTGGCTACTTTTAATTTCCTGCTTACTCATAAATTGCAAACCATCTGCCGACCACTTTTGCGGCACACTTTTAATACGCGAAGAAATAACGAACAATGTGGCCTGTTGATGGTTATTTTTTAAAATTGGATACGCGTAGCGATAAACCGATTTCAAGCCATCATCAAACGTCAACACCACCGATTTAGCAGGCAAATTAACCGATTTATCTAAATATCCCTCAAGATCAGATAATGACAGTGTTTGGTAACCCGCCTGCTTCAAGTAATCCATTTGGGCGCGAAATGCCTCGACAGAAGTGGTCGTCGATGTATGCTGAAATTTTTTATTCTCACTTTCTTTGAGTAAGTGATGATAAGTGAGAACCGGTATCCCTTTGTCTATCTCAACCTCATCTGATTTGATATACCCTAAGCGGTCACCTAAGCGAATGGTTAACCAAGCTGTTTTTTCACCATTTTTTTCTGTTTTGATCATCCGATCCAACACGGGATAACGCAAATTACCAAATAGCATCGCGATTGGCTGGCTGTTTGCTTTTGCTGAGCGATAGACTAATGTGTTTTGTGTCGTGATCAGATAATTGTAGATAGGGTTATTTAAGTCATTTAACCTATCGTCTTCCGGTTTTAAACGTGGTTTTAAAGGTGATACTTCTTCTGTGTTCACATAAGCATAATCATTACCAAACTGCATAGGTCGATAATCACCAGCAGGCTCATACATATAGAAACCATGTTCAGAATAAAGCTCGGCGACAGCTTTCATTTCCCCAGCAATAGGCGCAAAAATCGTCTCATTCTGTTTAATCTGCATGAGTGTTGGCGGGGTATCAGCCAATTGCCAATCTTCTGTACTTTGTGGCGGTGTTAGAGCAAATGATTTTGGGATCAATAAAAAAATGAAAATAACAAATAATATCCACGACTGATTACGCATACTCTACCCATAATAACGACCAGAGAAAAAAACCGGCTTATTCTAAACCGACTCAATAGCTATTATCCCTATACTTTACAAAAAATAATTTATCTAAATAAGATAATGACGAGAGATAACACACCCAGTGTATTCTCGTCATTGTCTCAATTCGTATAACGAATAACCAATTTTTAGTGGAGGGGGCGGTAGTGGTGGGTCGTATTCGCTATGTTGATATAGCCCTTTCATTCAGGGCTATACCACAAATTTAATCATATTTAACGATAGAAAATCGCCTTTTCAGCCGCTTTCACATCAAGCGATTGCTGCCAATTCACTAACGTCAAATGGGCAAGCTCCGCAAGTCCGACATAGAAAGGAAAATGGGCATCTGCCTGCATTTTATTAAGATAGTGCACACCCCAAGGCAATATGTGTTGAGCCAACAGTTCATTGAGTTTGGCAGGGTTATTTTCTGCCACCCATGCGACCATCATTAATAATAAGCCAAAGTGATCTTCTGGTTCATTTTGCGTTAAACAAATATCAATCTGGTTATGTTGCATCCACTCGCGTAGTTGCAATGTTGATTCACCAAAAATCACATTCTCTTTATCGAGCCAAACAGATCCCCAAGGTGGTGCTGGTAACGCATATGGGCCTATAAATAGCCGCTGATATGCGTCATCCAATGTTTCATTATCTGTCTGTATTATTGCCATTTTATCGGCGATCGCCTGCTTTTGCTCCTCAGAGCCATACGGCCACTCTTCCGCCCATTGTGGCGTTGATAGCAATGCGATAATGTCTTGGATATCATTCGGTGCATAATAAAAGGCAGCACCGAGTACGCGTGCTGTCAAAGAGATAGAATTTAAAGTTTGTTCACTCATGGTGTATTTTATTCGCTTATTATTCGATACTTAACGGCTGTTTGCCTTGATTTAACCACAAATAGTTTAAAAGGCTTAGCAGTAAATCACTAAGCCTTCTTCTCAGTTTAATTAACCGCCATACCAACGGTCATATGTAGGCCGTAAAAAACACCACGCCCCACGATTTCACCTGCGAGCACGAATAAAAAACCGATCCCCATATTAATCACAGAAGGGTTACGTTTTGCCACTAATGGCATTATCCAACAACCTAACCCCATTGCGATGGCAACGATTTTAATATCCATGAGTATTCCATAATCTGGCACTAGGTCGACCGCTTTTTGTACGGATGTTTCTATACTTGCCAAATCAAAGCCTTGGGTGATTGCCACACATACACTGACGAGTAATGCAACCACACTCAATGCAGGAATACGGCGAATACATTGCAAATCAAACCCAGCGATACGTAACAACAGTGCAGCTAATATTGGGCCACCAAGGAATGCCGTTAAGACAAAATTTAGGGTGGTATAGCTGTTATTCCAAGTTGGAACAGTATCTATCAGGTAAACGCGAGATGTTGCAACAATAAAGACTGCTGCCATGACCATCACGACTAATAGCCATAATTTGCCGAGTGCCGCTGGCATTTTATTAAGCACCGCCAGAAGCCAGTAAAAACCACCCAAGGCAAAAAACAGCGCCCCACTCGCTACCTCATTACTCAGTGATGATGCCCCTAAGCGATTAAATGAGTTGAAAGCGCGTAACGGTGTTCCCATATGTGTCGTGGATAATAGGAAGCCTATCCCCATCAATAGCCACAAACCAAACATGCTGTAATGCACTTTACGGTTAAGCTCTGTTGACAGTTTTCCACTGAGTATCACCGCTGCCATAAAAATAAAAGCACCCGCCACGCTTTGGCCTATCACCGTGAAAAACATCAATGGCCATTCATGAATTCCCGATCCCATATTATACCTCCTCCGGGTTAGCCAGATGCCCAGTGGTATCTCCGACAGGACGGCTATTGGCATTCAATTTTAAGACAATGTTTGGATGCGTATATTTTGCCGATGGCAATGGCGCGATTTCCGCTAAAGTCCCATATTTTTCACGTAGCTCTTCAATAGGCGCCATATCCAGTGCTCGTAATGGACAAGACTCAACGCAGATAGGTTTTTTACCTTCTGCCACTCGCTCATAACAGCCATCGCATTTTGTCATATGCCCCTTCACTTCATCGAA
The DNA here is from genome assembly GCF_028480065.1 of Providencia sp. PROV189. NCBI lineage: Bacteria > Pseudomonadati > Pseudomonadota > Gammaproteobacteria > Enterobacterales > Morganellaceae > Providencia > Providencia sp. PROV189. The sequence goes on along the minus strand of NZ_JAMPOG010000028.1, from coordinate 62,100 downwards.
TTGTGGAGCACCGTAAGGGCACGCCATACTACAGTAACGGCAACCGATACACACCTCTTCATCGACAACAACAAAGCCATCTTCACGTTTATGCATCGCGCCACTTGGGCATACTTTAGTACAAGCAGGATCATCACAGTGGTTACAAGATATTGACAGATAATAGGCAAAGATATTCTGCCCAAATACACCATCCTGCTCGGTCCAATCTCCTCCTGCATATTCATAGATGCGGCGGAAGTTAACTTCCGGAGATAAGTTTTTAAAGTCTTTGCATGCTAGCTCACAGGTTTTGCAGCCAGTGCAACGACTTGAGTCGATATAAAAACCATATTGCGTTGACATAACTGACATCCTTAAGCTTTAACAACTTCAACAAGATTAGAATGTGATGGGTTCCCTTTCGCCAAAGGCGATGGGCGTTGGGTGGTTAACACGTTAATACTTCCAGCGTGATCCACACGGTTACCATCTGGGTCATACCAAGCCCCCTCACCCAAACCAACGACACCCGGAACAATACGTGGTGTGACTTTCACTTTCACACGTACCTCGCCTCGGTCATTAAAAACGCGGACTAAATCACCATGCTTAAGATCCCGTTTTGCGGCATCTTGTGGGTTGATCCACAACTCTTGTGGGCAGGCGGCTTTCAGAACATCCACGTTGCCATAAGTAGAGTGAGTACGTGATTTATAGTGGAAACCTGTTAACTGTAATGGGTACTTATCCATAAGTGGGTCGCCATATTGCTCAAAACCCGGTGAATAAACAGGTAATGGGTGGATCACATCTCCCTCGTCTAGCTCCCACGTTTTTTGCAATTCAGCTAATTGGGAAGAGTAGATCTCAATTTTACCTGACGGTGTCGTCAGTGGGTTCGCAACGGGGTCTTCACGGAAGTTACGATAGGCAACATGATGGCCTTTCGGATCTCGTTTTTTGAAAATACCTTGTGCGCGGAACTCTTCAAATGTTGGTAATTCAGGCAATGCTTCGCGAGATTGTTCGTATAAATGACGTAACCACTCCTCTTGGGTTCGATTCTCGGTGAACTGCTCACCAACGCCCATACGCTTAGCAATTTCGCTCGTCATTTCATAGATATTGCGGCTTTCAAAACGAGGTTTAATCGCCTGATCAGCAAAAATAACGTAAGACATGTTGCCCGCCGAGGCATCCATACAGAAATCCATCTGCTCCGATGCGGTACAATCAGGCAGCAAGATATCCGCATATTTTGCTGAGGCTGTCATGTGGTTATCAATCACCACAATCATTTCGCATTTAGATTCATCCTGTAAAATTTCATGAGTGCGGTTAATCTCTGAATGCTGATTCACTAAGCAGTTTCCTGCGTAGTTCCACACCATCTTAATCGGCACATCAAGCTTATCTTTACCACGGACGCCATCGCGGGTCGCTGTCATCTCAGTGCCACGTAATATGGCATCGGTCCACATAAACATTGAGATGCTGGTTTTGACTGGATTGGTTAAGGTCGGCATACGAACAAAGGGAATGCTGTACGACCCTTCCCGAGCACCAGTATTGCCACCATTAATCCCGATATTACCGGTTAAAATAGCGAGCATGGCGATCGCGCGAGAGGCTAATTCGCCGTTAGAGCGACGTTGAGGCCCCCAACCTTGAACGATATAAGCAGGCTTCGCCATGCCGATCTCGCGGGCGAGTTTCACGATACGTGCAGCAGGGATACCTGTAATAGGAGCTGCCCATTCAGGCGTTTTTGCTTGTCCATCGGGGCCGTCACCTAAAATATAGGCTTTATAATGTGCATTTTTCGGGGCCCCAGCTGGCATTGTCGTTTCGTCGTAGCCCACACAGTACTTATCAAGAAATGGCTGATCGACTAAGTTTTCTTTGATCATCACATAGGCAAGCGCACTCACTAACGCCGCGTCTGTTCCCGGTCGAATCGGGATCCATTCATCCTCACGTCCAGCGCCTGTATCGGTATAGCGGGGATCGATAATGATCATTTTTGCATTCGATTTTTCGCGAGCTTGTTCAACATAATAGGTTACCCCGCCGCCGCTCATACGCGTCTCACTCGGGTTGTTGCCAAACATCACGACCAATTTGGAATTTTCAATATCAGAAGGACTATTACCATCAGCCCAGCCGCCATAGGTATAGTTCAGCCCTGCGGCAATTTGCGCGGTACTATAGTCACCATAGTGATTTAAATAACCGCCACAGCAATTCATCAAACGAGCAATTAATGTTGCACCCGGTGGCCATGATTTTGTCATCGTGCCGCCTAACGTACCTGTACCGTAGTTTAGGTAAATAGATTCGTTACCGTAGTCACTGATTAAGCGCTTCATGTTGTTAGCGATAACATCAAAAGCCTCATCCCAACTAATACGTTTGAATTTTCCTTCACCACGTTTACCAACACGCATCATGGGGTAGCGTAGGCGGTCTGGGTTATACACGCGACGTCGCATTGAGCGTCCACGTAAGCAAGCACGTACTTGATGCAGTTCTTCATATACATCATTACCCGTGTTATCGGTTTCGACGTATTTAATTTCACCATCAACGACGTGCATACGTAATGGGCAACGGCTTCCACAGTTTACAGTACATGCACTCCAAACTACTTTCTCTTCTCCGGTGGGCGTCGCTGTTTTTTGCTCTGCGGCAGCGGAGGCGCTGAAAGGCAGAGAGAACCCTCCAGCCGCTGCTGCCAAACCCGTGATAGTTCCGGCCTTAACAAAGCCACGACGGGTAAGAGGAGCAAAAACGGATGCTTTCTCTTTTATATTTGCCATACATAACTCACTCAATTAATTTGCATTAAATGTTAAAAAGTAAACTTCCAACAAAACGGAATAAAATATATTTAAGGTGTGTACTGCCAGTAATAGACACGATTAATCACATGGGTGAAAAATAAGATTTTGATAATTTAATGATAACAACCCATCAAATTAAGAGATTGTTTTACATCAATAAACAGACTAATAACTCACGTTATTAACCAAACTAACCTATTGAAAATATAAATAATTTATAACATTACCGATATGTACATCAGTATATACTGATGAATTTTTATGATAAATTGATAGATGAAATCAGAATTAAATATCGATAGCTTTATTTACCAAATAATATTTTTAGTGAATTATACCTAAAAACAAAACCTCTATATTAAGTTAAAGAATAATTAACAAAAAAAATTAAACTAATAATGTTAATAAAAATGCCGATTATTCATATTTATCATGATAAAATACATAATATAAACTTTATCAATAAACAATAAACTAAAATGATAATTATTAGTATTTATTTGAGTTTTCGATAAACCAACTCTATTTGGCTGATGGTACATTGAATGCAAAATTCTAAAAAATCATTTATTTCAATATATTATGATATTTTTCGTATGCAGATTAGCTGTTTCAATAAAATAAAAAATTAAATGGCAATATCGAAACAGAACAGTGAATATTCAATAACTCCTCTCCTATCATCGATAATACATTTATTTTTTTAATCTAAATACGTTACTTTTTATATTTAAAATGACGTCTAATATGATATTTTTACGCATATTCTTAGCATGAAATTATTTTTATTTACGAGTATTCCGAATAAAGATAAAGCGCATGTAACAAATAAGCTAAAAAGTAAAAAAAATCATATAAAACACTCAGTTAGTTAAAACATTTAGTGTTGTTAGTTATCTAAAAATGACATGAAAAACAGGATGTTGATCTCAATATTTAATTTACATTACCGTCAAATATTGACTCACTAAGTAAATACCGCTATTTGTTGAATTATTGTTAACTAATATTGCGGTGGTGATAAATTGGAAATATCTCAAGATAATGTAAAAAGAACGGATGCAACGCTAGATGCCAATGCAAGATCAAAATGCATTCGAGGAATTGTTGGAGCAGCTTCTGGTAACCTAGTGGAATGGTTTGATTTCTATATCTACGCTGTTTTTGCTGCCTATTTTACTAAAGCGCTTACTCCGCAAAATATGGATCCACTGACGCAATCTATCTATGTCTGGGGGGTGTTTGCTGCAAGTTTCTTTATGCGTCCAATTGGTAGTTGGCTATTTGGTCGGATTGCTGATCGCCATGGTAGAAAGCGTTCGATGGTCGCATCCATTTATTTGATGGGGTTTAGTTCTTTCTTGTTTGCCGCCTTGCCAACTTATGAGCAAGTCGGGATGTTTGCACCATTGTTATTGCTACTCGTGCGCTTGTTGCAAGGCTTATCTGTCGGTGGCGAATATGGTGCCGTCGCAACCTATATGAGTGAACTCGGCCTTAAAGGACAACGGGGCTTTTTTGCTTCATTCCAATATGTCACATTATCCGGAGGGCAGTTATTAGCAAGCTTGCTCAGTGTTATTTTATTAGCGTTTCTCACTGAACAACAGCTACAGGATGGTGCTTGGCGTATTCCTTTTGTCATTGGGGGGATTGCAGCGATAGTCTCATTAATTGCTCGAAAACGCCTTGATGAAACCTTAAGTAATGAAGCATCAGAAGCAAAAGAGTCAGGTTCTTTAATCGCTCTTCTAAAACAGCATTGGAAATCTTTCTTTTTAGTCGTTGGTTATACTGCCGCAGGCTCTCTCTGCTTTTATATTATAACCGTTTACTCAAAGACCTATCTCACAAACATCGGTATTGATAGCAAAGTGGTTGGTTACATTATGACCGTATCACTCTTTGTGTTCATGCTGTCTCAACCTGTGTTCGGCATTATTTCTGATAAAATTGGCCGCCGAGCAGCAATGATTACCTTCACGCTATCCATGCTGCTATTTATCTACCCAGTGATGGTGATTGGCATGCGTTATTTTGCTCAGTCTCCTATCATTATCGCCTTATTACTGATTTTCTTAATGATGCTGTTAAGTTTTTACACTTCTATTAGTGGGCTAGTAAAAGCTGAAATGTTCCCACCTCATTTACGAGCGTTAGGTGTTGGGGTCTCATATGCGATAGGGAATGCTATTTTTGGCGGCTCGGCTCCCTCTGTTGCACTACAATTTAAAGCCAGCGGCGCAGAAAACGCCTTTTTTATCTATGTCATGGTTGTATTGTGTATCTGCTTATTTTGCTGCTTCCAGCTGCCTAAAGAGCCTGAGTATTTAAATGACCGCCATTAATTAACTTATACAATCAAAAGACCCCCAATCATTGGGGGTCGCTTCAAATCCTTGACGTTTTTTACCTAAATCCATTACTGCCCTGGTAATGGCACTAAATCACTTTCAATATAACGTCTGACCAAGGTGGCTAATGCAACCAGTGAATCAACGTGCGTTCTTTCCCAACCATGTGAGCTATCCAGTGCAAAACAAGCCAATGCCACGCGGATATCCCACCCTGCATCGACGGCAGCGGCACTGTCTGAGCGGTAGTGTTTAAAGGTATCTCTCACATGAGGAATATCATACTGTTGGCACAGCTTAAGTAGGTGGCGTGTGATAGCTAAATCAAATGGACCTGTTCTATCACGAAATGCCAATGTTAACGCATCATCCCGCGTTGTTTGATCGGGAGCCGACACCGAGTTATCAATGGCTAACAGTTCTTGTACTTCAGCACCAAAGCCATGCGTTCCCCCAATACCGACTTCCTCTGAAATGGTAAACATGATTTGGCAAGCCACTTCAGGCAGTACTTTATCATCCACCAGCGATTTCAATGCAGCTAATAACACTGCACAGCCCGCTTTATCATCAAGATGGCGAGAGACGATAAAACCATTATCAATAAACTCAGGCTGTGCATCGACTGCAACCATATCCCCTACATTAAAGCCATGTGCTAATAGATCAGCATGGTTATAACAAGGTGCATCAAGGCGGATTTCAAGGTTATCCCAATCGGCAATCTGGGTATCCACTTCAGTATTAAAACGGTGCCCCGATGCTTTTAACGGCAGAATAGTTCCCCGATATTGGTTGTTGTCACAAAATACTGTGACTCTCGCTCCTTCAGCGAAACGTGCGGCCCATGTTCCCGTGTTACGTAGTGCCAATCGCCCATTCGGCTTTAATTGTGTCACCATTGCACCGAGAGTATCTAAGTGTGCCGCTAGTGCCCTTTTGGGCTCACCATTGCCTAACGTAATATGTAGCACACCTCGGCGGGTGTATTGCGGTTGAAAACCTAATTCTGCGAGCCATTGATGAGTCTGCGCTACGGCATTCTCTGTCATACCTACAGGGCTAGGCGTTTGTAATAGCGTCTTTAATACAGATTTAAGATAATCTTGATCAATCATGTCATTACCTGTCTTCACTTAAAAATCGTTCTTGTAAGGTTGCTTGCAAGGCCAGCATGGCTTGTTCCGCATACGCCATATGCGCTTCCATAATCGCTTTCACTCTAGGAGCATCTTTACGGCGCATGGCGTCAATAAGTTGATATTGATAGTCAATCCCTTGTCGACGATCGACAGGTTCAGGCTTTAAGTAGATGTCTTTGCAAATCGCCAAATCCTTAAGCAACCGTTGAAGAAAATGACAGATAAACACTAAAAGTACGTTATCAGAGTAGCTCGCAACAACAGCGTGAAAATCCAATTCGGCCATCCGCTGCTGCCAACGTTCGGCTTCATCAACTGGCTCATGATCATAAATCGCTATCGTGTCATACAGTTTTTGAAAACCTTCATTATCCATATTGTCGATAGCGCTAACTGCCACCACAGGCTCTAATAATTTACGTAAGGTATAAATATCTTTTATCGAAATATCCCGTGTAAACAAATAATTAGACAGTAAACTCATCGCTCGCGCTTCTGTCATAGAATCAATAAATGCACCGCCACCAGGCCCCGTTTTCGTTTTTATCAACCCTTGGACTTCTAGCGATTTTAAAGCTTCTCGAACGGTGCTTTTACTGGCGCTATAACGCTCTATCAGATCTTTCTCTTGTGGCAGTCGATCACCTGGCATTAAATTATCCGCCATGATCGATTCTTTAATCGCATTCACAATTTCATCCGTGCGTTTAATTCGTCCTGTTTCTGTCATCGGCTGTTTCTCTGTGTTCATATTTTTCTTCCGGCCGTCGTCTGTTGTTCTATTTTTCATCTCCACACTCGCCTTTTACTCAAAAGAGAGCCTTGGCGCGCTGGTCAATAAATTCTGGGTATAACTCTGTTCAGGGGCAGCAAATAAACGATGAGTTTCCTGACATTCTAGCAAATCACCTAAATAGAGCACGGCCACTCTGTCAGCAATTGATTCAACGACGGCTAAATCATGACTTATAAATAAGTAAGATAACGAAAATTGTGTTTTTAGCTCTTGTAGCAACAACAACACTTGCGCCTGTACCGAAACGTCCAATGCGCTAACAGGCTCATCGAGAACGAGGATCTGTGCATCGGCTGCCAATGCTCGTGCAATCGCTAAACGCTGAGCTTGCCCACCCGAAAACTCATGTGGATAGCATGCCAGCGCATCCAATGGCATACTTACGGCCTCGAGTAACTCATGTAATCTATGGGTTTGTTCAGATTTATTCATCTGCTTAAGGTACTTTAAAGGTACGGATAAGGTTTCTCCGATCGTTTTACGTGGGTTCAATGATGCAACAGGATCTTGGAAAACATATTGGATAGCTTGACCGAAGGCTCGTGCTCCTTGTTTTTGCCACTGAGAACGATTTTTTCCCAATATGCGGATCTCCCCTGATGTTTCCTGCTCCAATCCAACTAAAATACGGGCAAGAGTACTTTTCCCCGAACCGCTTTCCCCAACGATCGCCAATGTTTCACCTTCATAAAGATCTATTGAAATGTTTTTTAGGGCTTTAACTTCTCTACTTGTTGGATGAAAAAGGTTAGGTGGGCGACCAAACGTTTTTACCAATTGATTGACTTCAATGACCTTATTCATGACACCTCCTGCACCGCGTCTGGTTTAGCGCTATAAATATCTGCAACATGGGTAAGAAATGCTTTTCCTTCCCCCAGTTTTGGCACACTGGCAATCAAGCGACGCGTATAAGGGTGCTGTGGCTGATGAAGTACCGTTTGTGTTGCGCCCGTTTCTACAATTTGGCCTTGCTGCATCACCGCCACGCGATCACAAATTTGGTTAATCACCGCAAAGTCATGGGTAATAAAAAGTAGTGCAACCCCTCTTTCACGACGTAACTTATTGAGTAATTCTAAAATGCGTGCCTGTACAGTGACATCCAGTGCCGTTGTCGGCTCATCGGCAATAATTAACACCGGATCATTCGCAAGAGCCATGGCAATCCCAACACGTTGGCGTTGCCCTCCAGAAAGTTGATGGGGATAAGCGTGATAACTCTCTTTTGCTGATGGAATACCAACACTCTCAAGTAACTCAATCGCCTTATTCTTCGCTTGTTGATCGGAAAGGGATTGGTGAGCGGTGATCGCCTCTTGTAATTGTGCACCTATCGAAAACTGTGGATGCAGTGTCGTCAACGGATCTTGAAAAATATAAGAGACTCTAGCGCCACGGCGTTGCTGTAGCGCCGATAGAGATAATGACAACATCTCTTCTTCATTAACATAGATCCCACCACCGGTGATCACCGCTGGCGGGGAAGCTAATAGCCCCATAATGGACAGTGCTGTAACACTTTTACCAGAGCCACTTTCCCCTATCAGCCCTAAACACTCACCACGCGCCACTGAAAAACTGATATTTTTAACCGTTGGGCGCAATAGAGGCCCTTGACGAAAACCAACACACAGTGACTTCACTTCTAACACCGCCTTGCTGCCTTCCGTACGTGCTGGAATATCAATACGTGCGGTTTCTGTCACTGGTTGCGAGCGATGCAAAGCCCCTGATTTGAGTCTTGGATCAAGTAAATCGCGAATGCCATCACCTAATAAATTAAAGCTAATGACGATAAGAAAAATCATAATGCCGGGCACTAATGCAACATGGGGCGCCACGAACATCTGTGCTCTACCTTGCCCTAGCATTGATCCTAAGTCGGCATTCGGCGGCTGTGTTCCTAACCCTAAAAACGACAACCCCGCCGTTTCCAAAATCATCCACCCTATCGTGGTTGACATAGTCACGACAATAATAGGCAATACATTCGGTAAAACTTCCGTTAATAGAACTTGAATATGGTTTTTACCTGATAACCTTGCCGCCTGAATAAAATCACGATCGCGCAAGCCTACTGTTAGCCCTCGAATATTACGTGCAAAGAAGGGAATATTAACCAAAGCTATCGCGTATAACGCATTAAGTAAGCCCGGCCCAAGTACAGCGACAATCGCCAATGCCAGTAAAATATAAGGAAAAGCCATTAACATATCGATGCAACGCATCAATAGGGTATCAGTTCGCTGCCCAACATAGCCGGCAATTAAGCCAATTAGCGTACCTAATACGGCTGCAATTAACGTCGCAGAGATCCCCACAAGCAGTGATACCCGTGTTCCCCATAATAACCGTGATAAAATATCACGCCCAAGATGGTCGGTTCCCAACACATGACCCGAAGAAAAAACAGGTAATAATCGATTAATGAGATCCGTTTTATCGGGATCAGGCAGTGGCAGCCAAGGTGCTAGTAATGCTGACAACATGATGACCAATAAGATCGCTAGCCCTAATGCAGCTAAACGATTGGTCATTAACAAAGACCAAGCCGATTGGCGATAACGTGGCTGGATAACCGGTGTAGTAATTTGGCTCATGATTTTAACCTCGGATCCAAAAGTGCCTGCATCAAATCAGCAAACAAATTAATAAATACATAGGCTGCTGCTGCAATTAAAACACCGCCCTGCACTAAAAAGAGATCACGTGTCGTAACCGCTTTAACCAACATGGCACCTAGCCCCGGCCACTGGAATACGGTTTCGATATAGACAGCACCGCCTAGAACAAAACCAGCCTGAATCCCAATAACGGGGATCACTGACACGAGCGCCATACGAAAAGCATGACGAAAAATAACTTTGCGTTCGCTAAGTCCTTTTGCTCGAGCAGTACGAATAAAATCTAAGCGCAAGACCTCTAACATCGCAGTACGAGTTAATCGAGCAATGACCCCTGTCGCGACTAAAGAGAGCGTCACTGCTGGCAGAACAAGATGGTGCAATAGGTCACCGAACCCACCGCCTTGCCAAATCGAATACATCCCTGACGCAGGAAACCATTGCAGTTGTACCGCAAACAGCATGATCATCAATAGGCCGATCCAAAACGATGGCATCGAAATGCCCAGTAACACGGCTAGCGTGATCATTTTGTCACTCCAGCTAAACTGGCGGATCGCCGAAATAATGCCTGCCAACAACCCTAAAACAGAGCTGAGCAACAGCGCACTGCCCCCAAGAATTAAGGTGGCTGAAAAACGTTCTAATACCTCGTCAGTGACAGGACGATTGAGTACGAATGAGCGCCCAAAATCCCCCTGCAATAAATTACTTATCCAAATAAAGTATTGTTGATATAGCGGCTTATCTAAACCAAGTTCCTGTTTTACCCGCGCCACATTCTCTGGTGTTGCCCATGGCCCGAGCAGTGCTTGAGCGGGGTCACCAGGGATCAACGCCATGATGAAAAATACGATAAGCGTGAGCCCAATTAAAATGGGTATCGTCGCTAAAATTCGTTTAACACAATATAGCCACATAGGTTCTTCCCCAGTAAATCTTCCCGTCGTAACCGTTTTAATGCCGAGTAAAGGCTCGCTACTTTGTTATGCCGTGAAATTAAGCCAATTGATCCGTTAATCTTTATGAACGTCTTTAAGCAATAAATTAAAATTTGGCTGTAATTTAAAATTACTGATCCGCGCACTGGCGACCGCATTTTGCTTCCAATTTGCCACAAACAGCCATGGCGCATCTTGGTGAACTCTCTTTTGTACCTGCCGATAAAGCCGTGCCCTCTCAGCCATATCGTTTGTTACTCTTGCCTTATCTAATAAGCTATCGAGTTGTTTATTCGCGTAATAGCCAGAATTAAATCCCCCTTTCTCTGGCCATGATCCAGAGTGCAGCGTCAAAAAGGGTAAGGTGTCAGGATCGTTCGTCATCCATGCCATTTCCGCCATATGTGCTTGTTTAAGCCCTGAATTCACCTTTGATAAATAGGTATTCCACTCAAAAGTCTGTATTTCAACTGACAGCCCAACGGCCTTTAGGTCGGCCTGAATCGCTGTCGCCATCGGGATCGGATCCAACATGCCAGATCCTCCCTCTGTGACATAAAAAATAATTTTTTGCCCTTCTGCTCCCGCCGCTTTAATCAATTCACGCGCTTTTTGAGGATCGTAAGGGTAAGCCTCCGTTTCAGGATCAAACGCCCAATCGAAAGCTGAAGGGATTGGCCCCTGTGCAACATCTGCGGAGCCTTGAAGGATATATTTAACGATATTCTGTTTGTTGACTGCGTAATTCACGGCTTGCCTGACACGCACATCGTCAAATGGTGGACGTGATGCATTCAACATGCCATACCAAACATGCGGGCCTGTTGCTTGATACAAGTGAAAACGTTTATCAGAGGCAAACAGTGGTACATTATCCGCGGGCACTTCAACCATCGCATCAATCCCTCCCGACAGCATTTCAGCCACGCGAGTATTAGCGTCAGTTATTGGGCGAAAAACCACATATTGCAGTGACGGTCGCCCTCCCCAGTACTGATCATTGGCTTCCACAACAACACGCTGATTCGCCGTCCACTCGGTAAATTTAAAAGGCCCAGTCCCACTTGGATGGCGACCAAAATTTTTATCGTATTGTTTAACGGCGGTTGGCGAGACAATCAAACCTGCGGGGGTTGCAAGATTGGATAAAAAAGGGGCAAACGGCTCTTTTAACCGGAAGATCACCGTGGCGTTATCGGGCGTTTCAATGTTGTCGATAACAGAAAAGAAAAATGATAAAGGAAAAGGCCCTGTATGATAGTAAGGATGCTCACGATTAAGCATACGTTCGAACGTAAACTTAACCGCTTTTGCATCTAATGGTGATCCATCATGAAAGCGAACCCCTTTGCGTAAATGAAATGTGTAAGTCAGTCCATCCTCACTCACATTCCATGATTCGGCCAGTGCAGGCTCAAGCTTTAATGAACCATCAGAATTGCGCACCAACCCCTCATAAATATTCACCAAGATCCGTGAATCATTGGCAGCTGTCGCCACCTGAGGATCTAATGATTGCGGTTCAGCCACTTGCCCTAATAACAATACATGGCTGTTTTCATCGCCCCATAGCGGAAATGAAAAAGCGAAGAGAAGTGAAACTGTGGCTACCCATCTGCGTAAACACATGCCCATATTTGTTCTCCCTGGTGTGGTGACGATGCTGTGATATGTGTCAATTTTGTTAAAATTATTCTCTTTTTCTTTATTTATGATGATAAATTAACTTTCTCGCAATAATTTATAATGATAAATTTGATCGGTGTCTAATTTATGAGGTGTAAAATGACTTTTTCTATCGTCGCTCGTTGTGCAAAAACGGGGGAAATTGGAGCAATAACCGCAACAGGTGGTCCCGCAGTAGGGGCATTAGTTCTCCATGGGGCAAGTTATCATGGTGCGATTGCCACACAAGCCATGACCAACCCCATGGCAGGTATAACCGGAGTTGAATTCCTTCGAGAGGCTATGCCAGCTAAAACCTGTTTAGATGTTTTGCTTAAAAAAGATGCCGCCCCCACATTAAGGCAATTGATCATTATTGATAAACAAGGCACCAGTGCGCATTGGACAGGACAGGCATGTTTACCTTGGTGTGGTGGCTTATCTGAAACCAATTTAGCGATTGCAGGTAATATGCTCGCAGGAGAGCATGTTTTACACGCGCTATACGATACCTACCATAAATACTCAGAGTTAGCGCTAGCAAATAGGCTATTAATGGCAATGAAAGCGGGTGAAAAAGCGGGAGGTGATTATCGAGGAATTCGTTCAGCGGCACTCAAAATATGGCACCGTCGCCAATATGCAGATATTGATATTCGCGCTGATTGGTCACAACAACCTTTATCTGACTTAAACGTTATTCTGCATCAAATATGCTCAAGCGACTACGCCGATTTCTTCGCACAAATTCCCACTGGAAATGAATAATCAGCTTCACTTAACAGCAATCACGTAATTCAACTTAGGAAATTAATACTCATAATATGAAATTATCTCTAAAATAGCCGTCAAACCTTTGACAGAATGTAACAAAATGAAACATTTTAGGTGACAATTAACTATTTCAAATAGAACAAATTAGTAAACACATTTACTCTTTTTACGTCATAATTCGAAATATAAATAAAATAACCTTCTTAAAATGACGATATTTTCATAGGTTTAAGCTCTCAATTTTCCAAAAATTTACGTGAATACCAATAGTGTAAATCAGCATTTTCAATAAAAATAAATATAACAATAGTTATAAACTATTAAAAATCACTGTTTATTAGGTATAAACATTTTTACACCTACAGCAGACTCGTTATAGTAGCGCCCAAATAGAGGCGATGAGTAGAAAACTAAATAATGGAAGAAAACAAACTCAGTACACTATCGGGTTACTTTTTACGCAAGGCAAGAAAGGAGAAGAAAATCACGGGCAAAGAATTAGCCAAATTAATGGGGATCAGCCAGCAACAAATTTCTCGCTATGAAAACGGGATAACGCCACTCACAATTGATTTACTGTATAAATTTCTATTGATCTTGGAGATTGATGGCGCAAGTTTTATACAAAAAATTTTCCACGAATACGCGAACGGTAGCAATAATAAAGAGCCTGCTCCCGTCACACCACCATCACTCAGCCAATATATCAGACACTTTATTAAAGATAAAAATAGCGCAACACTCGATGAAATACGTTATTCCAATCACAATAGAAAAAATTTAGAGACCTATTCCGTCCAGCTCAAGCCACTCAATGGCGCCAAAATAAAGAGAGTTAATTCTAAAAAGGAATAAATCGCCCTATAATAAATTACACTCCAATAATAGAGGTTTATACTAAATAAGCACTTCTACCTAAATGAATTAATTGTCATTTCCCACTGGGTTCGCCAAACTTTTAATCCATGATTTTTCTGGCATGATGATAATAAGCACAAACTATGTATGCCAATTGGTTAAAAAATAGATAACTCAAACTGTTGCCTAAATAAAAAACCTGATTTATTGTAAGGATTACTTATTTAGATAACACTTTAACCAGCTTAGTCGTATATTTTACTTTTACCACTATGTGTGACTAAAAAAATAAACAAATTTAGGATTATTATTAGTAACAGTCGTTATTGAAAGGGTTAAACTGGATAAGAATTCGTCTTTGACTATTTTATCAACAGACAAAGAGATAAACATATCTTCATGTTTTTTAATGATAAATCAGAGGTAAAATATATTCCCAATAGGCGTTTCAATAACAAAATATATTTTTTCAACTTTATTTTAAAATAGTGTAAACCTAAAAAGACGCCACGAATTTTCCTGTTACTGAAAAAATTGAGAATTTAGTTCAAAAAAACGACAATATAAAAAACACAAACATTTAGATATTTAATTAAATGTTTTTAAACTAATACGTATTTTATCTATTTAACCTTTCAAGAGTAAAAAGAAGGATAACCACCAACCCTCATAAAATCGGATATTTCATTCCCCTACCCTTATTAACCACACAATATAGCATTGTTTAACACTTGGCTCATTCTAGTATTTTTGCTAATTACTCACTCTACGAAACAAATATCCACCGCATCTAAGTTGATTAAAAAATCACTGTACACATTATCTGACATTTCACTTTATTTTCTGCCCTCTTAAAAAGATTGAATTTTATTAAAATAGCTCGCAAACCCCTTACAGGCTTGATTATTTCTGATTATGAATATTCACATTTCTCTTACTTTTGTTAACAAATATTAACCATAGTTAACAACATCATGAAATATGATAATATGATTATCTTAAATTGTAATTATTTACTATATAAAAACTAAGGTTATTATTGAGGTTATAGATGAAAATCTCGAGAAGAAAACTACTTTTAGGGGTCGGTGCTGCGGGTGTTCTCGCAGGTGGTGCTGCGGTTGTTCCAATGATCCGCAGAGAAGGTCGGTTTGAATCCACCAAATCTCGTGTTCCTGCTGTAGCAGGCACAGAAGGTGCATTACCAAAATCCGCTGATGCCGTTATTATCGGTGCAGGCCTTCAAGGTATTATGACTGCAATTAATCTCACCGAAAGGGGGATGAACGTTGTTATTTGTGAAAAAGGCGTTGTAGGCGGCGAACAATCAGGCCGTGCTTATAGCCAAATTATTAGCTACAAAACTTCCCCAGAAATTTTTCCATTACACCACTATGGAAAAATTTTATGGACTGGCATGAATGAAAAAATCGGTGCTGATACAAGTTACCGCATTCAAGGCCGTGTTGAAGTTCCTTCTAGCGAAAAAGATCTAGAACTCACCAGAGAGTGGATCAAAAAGACAGCAGAAAACCCAGGTTTTGATACACCTTTAAGAACTCGCATGATCGAAGGTGAAGAGCTGGCAAAACGCTTACCTAATGCACAAACTCCATGGAAAATCGGTGGATTTGAAGAAGACGCAGGTAGTCTCGACCCAGAAGTGGTTACACCAACCATGGCTAACTACGCCAAATCAATCGGGATCCGCATCTATACCAACTGTGCAGTAAGGGGCATAGAAACCGCTGGCGGTAAGATTTCCGACGTTGTGACCGAAAAAGGTTCCATCAAAACTTCTAACGTAGTGCTGACTGGTGGTATCTGGTCTCGCCTATTTATGGGTAACCTAGGCGTTGATGTTCCTACACTGAACGTTTACCTATCTCAACAGCGTATTACTGGCGTGCCTGGTGCACCGAGAGGAAACGTGCATCTACCAAACGGTATTCACTTCCGTGAACAAGCTGATGGTACTTATGCGGTAGCACCACGTATCTTTACCAGTTCTATCGTTAAAGATAGCTTCCTGCTAGGCCCTCGCTTTTTACACCTACTCGGAGGCGGAGAGCTGCCATTAGAATTCTCAATCGGTAAAGATCTCTTTAACTCCTTCACCATGGCAACCTCATGGAAGCTGGATGAGAAAACGCCATTTGAAGAGTTCCGTACCGCAACTAACACACCAAACAATGAGCACTTGGATGGCGTTCTAGAAAGACTTAGAAATGAATTCCCTGTGTTTAAAGACTCTAAAGTGGTTGAGCGTTGGGGCGGCACTGTTAGCCCAACTGACGATGAGATCCCAATCATTTCGAAAATCGAACAATACCCTGGCCTTGTTATCAACACCGCAACAGGTTGGGGTATGACAGAAAGTCCTGCATCTGGACAGTTGACTGCTGATCTATTGATGGATACTAAGCCTATCATCGATCCACGTCCATACAGACTTTCTCGTTTTAGCGAGTAATATAAAACGCTTTTTACGCGGGATTTGGATGCACTCTTCACTTATGCTAATTAGGTGAAGAGTGATTGGAATGGCGCGTGAATGGTTTGTAGCTTTGCTACTGCGTTTGATATATAGCTCAATAAAATAGCCTCTATGCTAACAAGCAATAGAGGCTATTTTTTTATAAAAATAAAATGACTTCGTTTAGTAATACATCGCTATCAATTTATTATCGACAGATTTAATCTCAATAGGAGTATCAAAGATATCTTCGATGATATCGACCTTCATAATGTCATTAGGCGCCCCATGATAAACTAACTTCCCTGCTCGCATAGCGATAATATGGTCGGAGTAGACAGAGGCAAAATTGATATCGTGGATCACCAAAATAATCGTTTTGCCTAACTCGTCTGCCGCGCGACGCAGCAATTTCATCATAATGACCGCGTGCTTCATATCAAGGTTGTTGAGTGGTTCATCTAACAGCACATATTCAGTGTCTTGACATAAAACCATCGCCACATAGGCTCTTTGCCGTTGACCACCTGATAGCTCATCCAAATAACGATGACGCAAGTTAGATAAATTTAAGAATTCGAGTGACTCATCGATTTTCTTTTTGTCATCAAGGGTTAAACGCCCTTTTGTATAAGGATAGCGACCAAAACCAACTAACTCTTCAACGGTTAATCGACTTGCGAACTGGTTTTCTTGTCGCAACACTGACAAATAAGTCGCTAGCTTATCACTTGGCGTTTTTACAACATCTAGCTCATTAACCTTCACATGCCCAGAATCGGCCATTAATAAGCGCCCAATGATTGATAAAAGCGTCGACTTACCTGCTCCATTAGGCCCAATAATCGATGTAATACCACTATTTTTAATCGTTGTTGTGATGTTATCTAAGACCTTAGTATCCTGATAACTTTTCGATATCTGATTAATTTCAATCATACTAAAACCTTCTTAACACCATATAAATAAAGAATATGCCGCCGATAAACTCAATCACAACAGATAGCGTACCCGCCATGTTCAAGCCGTAATCAAGGATCAATTGCCCTCCAATAAGCGCAATCACTCCTAATAAGAAAGAGACGGGCAACAGATAACGGTGCTGACTACTACCACTAATAAAATAAGCAAGGTTCGCCACCATTAACCCTAAGAAAGTTAATGGCCCTACTAATGCTGTCGATACCGCCACTAATATCGATATCAGTAATAAAATCACCGTCACTTTATGGCGATAGTTAATTCCTAAATTGATCGCATTTGCCTGACCGAGAGCTAAAACATCGAAACAATAGCGCATACGCCACAGCAAAATACCAACGACTAGCGTAATTGCTAAAGTAAAGAAGATCAGCTCAGGGGTCGCTCGTGTAAAAGTCGCAAACATACGACTTTGTAGAATTGAGAATTCATTCGGATCCATCAACCGCTGTAGTAACGTCGCCGTACTTTTAAATAACGTACCAAGAATAATACCAACCATCAAAACGAGGTTGATATTCAACTTAGCTGAAACAAATAACCAGCGATAAAGTAATACGGAGAATAGAACGAGTAGCGATGACTCTAGCAAAAACTTCCCAATATTGAGCAACCAAGACGCAGGGAAGCTATCGGTATAAAACACAAAGATTGACTGTAATAAAATAAATAACGCCTCTAAACCCATAATAGAGGGCGTCAATATCTTATTATTGGCTATGGTCTGAAAAAGAACGGTCGAGACTCCAGAAGCAAAAGCGACCAGAATCATCGTCAGCACCATATAACCTCGGTGTGGCAAAATATAAGCAAGGTTATTGCCAAGATTGATAGTCATAAAAAGTGTAATAGCTATAACCGACAGCCCCAGTAATAGCCATATTCTTTGTAATGGTGTCATCCCTTTTTTGGGTAACACCACTGATGCATTAACTTTTTGCATAACGCTGCTGCTTCAACAGTAAAAAAAGGAAAATAATGGCGCCAATAACACCTAAAATCACACTTGCAGGTATTTCGAATGGATAACGGACTAAGCGACCGACAATATCACAGAGTAAAACTAACCCTCCGCCAGCAATACAGATCCATGGCAGCGTTTTACGAATATTGTCTCCCATAATTAAACTAATGAGATTCGGGATAATCAGTCCTAAGAATGGCAATGCCCCGACAACGACAACAACAACCCCGCTTATCAGTGCAATAATCGATAAACCAATTGTCATTACCTTACGGTAATTTAGCCCCACGTTGATGGCAAACTCACGACCCATACCCGCAACCGTGAAACTATCCGCAATCCAACAAGCAAGTAATGTGAGTAAACCGACTAGCCATAAAAGCTCATAACGACCCTGAATGATGCTAGAAAAATCTCCGCTCATCCAAGCACTTAATGACTGTAGCAGGTCAAATGAATACGCGGTAAAGATTGTCAGTGCGCTGATAACGGCTCCTAACATTATGCCAACCAGCGGCACAATCAGCGCTGATTTTAAGATAACCCTGCGCAACAGCATCATAAACAGCATTGTACCCAGCAATGCAAACCCGCTTGCCACTACCATTTTGGTCATAATATCGGCGGTAGGGAACAGTATCATCACAAATAATAAGCCCAAACTCGCTGACTGTGTTGTTCCCGCCAACGAGGGCTCAACAAAACGGTTTTGGGTTAGGAGCTGCATGATAAGCCCAGCAACACTCATAGCGCTGCCTGCTAGGATCAAGGAAATAGTTCGAGGAATACGACTGATAAAAAAGATGTCTTGCATCTCTGGATCGGTGAAAAGTGAAACGGGTGACACGTCACCCGCTCCAATAAACAAACTCATCACCGCTAATACCAATAAGGCGATAATTCCAAAAAAAAGATAAAGCGTTTTCATTGATTAGTTTGTTTGGTTTTTTTCTAATGCGTTATTAACATCATCCATTAACTGAGAATAAGTTTGAATGCCACCAGCGATGTAAACGGCAGACGGATCAAGATAAGTCACTTGTTGTTTATTCCATGCCGATGTTTTTCTTACTAACGCATTGTCTAAAACTTGGGCTGCTGGCTGAGCATCTGTACGGCCAATTGCGCTATCACGGTCAATGACAAACAACCAATCTGGATTCAGTTTGACTAGCAATTCTGCGTTAACAATGTTGCCATGTCTGCCAGTATCTTCAGTGAAGACATAAGCAGGCTCAAAGCCCAGTTCATCAAAGATGAAGCCAAAACGTGAGCCTGGACCATAAGCAGAGATCTTACCGCCACTCACTAAGATCACCATCGCTTTACCTGCGGTTGGTGTTTTTTGTTTGATTTGAGCAATTTTTTCTTTGAAATCAGAAACCAGCTTTTTAGCTTGTTCTTCCTTACCGAATAGCATACCTAATTCAGTTGTGCGTTCAGTTAAGCTATCAATAAAGCGTTTATTATCAATATCCATTGAGATAGTTGGCGCAACAGCACTGAGTTTGTCGTATGCGTCGCGAGCGCGGCTACCAGCTAAAATTAAGTCAGGTTGTGCATTGCTCAGCACTTCATAAGCAGGTTCAAATAGTGTGCCTGCGTTGATGTAATCCGGAGAGTTATACTTAGATAAAAATTCAGGTAATTGAACGTTTGTTTTTGGTAGGCCAGCGACTGGGGCGCCTAAGGCATCCATAATATCCAGTGTTTCCATACTCATAACAAACACTTTTTCAGGATGGCGAGGAACTTCTGTTTTACCTTGAGCGTGCTCGATAGTGATCGTTTGTTTCTCTGCCGGTGCAGAAGTTTCTGCCTTTTCTTTAGATTGATCACAACCAGCCAATACTAAGGCTGACACTAAGACGAGCCCTGAAGTTAGTGATTTTACAAACATCCAATTTCCTCCATCTATCTCTAAATAATGTGAGTTGTCGCTTTAAGCCCGATAAATCTACCCGATTTGGTAAACGCATCAATGCTCAGCGCGGCTAGCAGCTTCATAAAAACAACCCATAGCGCTGCCACCGACTCCACCCATAGCACAAATAATAGCGCTATCTTACCTTGTACTTAGTACAAATGATATTAGTTTACATTTGCATTCAAAAGAAATGGTAGCAAACGCACAAATTCCTAAAATAGATCTTGCCCCCTAGCACGCAAAGGCTTTCATGCTATTGTGTTTGGTTTTACCATCATAAGATACGAAAGAAGAGAGGAACCTAAGAGAAACAGGCATATTGGGTAGTGCACTGATGCCACCACAGACACCACAGAAATAGCACCCAGCAAAGTCGTTAGCTAGAAAAGATAAAAATTATGTTACTCATTCGTTTAAAAGTGCATTTTCCCTAGCAGAAACAAACGCCAAATAGCAATAATCGCAAATAAACATTCAAACATTGTAAAATGTGTTATTGACAGTGCCTATTGCTGATTTTTTCAAACCCAAAACACGGAAATAGGTACCGCGCTATTATTAGACCGTGCAAAAGCCTACCGCCCTCACGTTATTCAATTGGTCAACTCGCTTCTCATTCAGTGTGCCACTACAATATATCTCCGCATTAATTTGTTTTTAGGATAACGCTTTCAAAAGGAATAAAAATGCCCGTAACCAACCCAGACGTTTTGAAGCTCCGTTTATTAGGTGAAATGTATGATGACAGCTATTTTCCTGATCATCTGGTGAAGCAGGGTGAGGCTATTCTTCTGCGATTGTGTGAGGCACTGGAAAACAATCCACCGAACGGACTGGCGGAGTTGTATGTGCTGACACAGCAGTCAACGGAAGAATTTAACGATTTGCAAGATGCCTTTGAAGAGGCGGGCAGTGAGATTGAAACGGTTGCCCGTGATGCTATCGGCGAATCATTTTACCTGATTGCTCGGGCATACGGCTTTTTAGATGCAGATCCGGAGGAGCTGATTGCAACACGGGAGTGGTAATTAAATAACAATCATACCGTGGCCAACTAATATTGGTCACCGCATTAGGCTGTTCATAGAGCAGCCGCCCTGCTCCAGAGACTTTTCTTGGCTCTCGCCAAGTAAAAATGGCTAAATGAAAGTGAAGAAGCGATAAAACGCCACATGAGAGACTTGTAGTGTTTTACATAAAAGGGATTATAGGAATCTGATTTATATGAAATACATATATAATACAATAATTATCATTTATATGTTTTTCTTATGCATGATGATAACGGTTTTTTCTATATCCGATTATGAATGGATGATTGGGGAGAGTGAAATAACAAACTTATGTCAGTTACCCATGGGAGGAAGATATACACTAGAGCCAATGTTGGTTATTTTACCGTTGCTAGTGCCATTATTTATAATTAGAAATAAGAAAATACGCTATTTATGTATTTTGATTGCTGGCTTTTATATCTATTGGTCCTTTTTCCTGAGATTTAATCTCTGCATGCCATTTTAGGTACCGTTAAACATTGTATATACGATATGGGTACTGCCTGTTTACCCTCGCCATGCCCATTATATTAAAAAATGAGTTAATTGACTAAAACAGCCCGCCGCTCCCAACCTAAGCTCATCAGAGCCATGCTCAGGCACAATCACCCAGTCACCCTGAAAATTCCTATTCCTTTGGGTTTGTTTTTAACATTTCTTTTTTAAATCCCAAAATATGGTTACGTCTTAAAAACACTCAATGCTTTATAAGATAATGGCGTATGAAAATACAAAAAATTCAACTCCGAAACAGAGATGCGTAAATGGAAAAGACGTAATCAAATTGTAAAAAGGAAAAAAGCTCAAAAAACATAATACTTCATCAAAGTGATAGCATCATCCTTTTTCTTTTCTCCATGAGCGGTTATTAAGCTATCACTTCTTAGGTTGTTAATTTTACTAAGCTTGAATTTCTATCGATGGTGTAATCCAAAGGTGCTGTATCCTTTGATTGATTCTCTTATGTGATATATCGCAAATAACCACTATATTCGGTTCATTCTTTCATAAATAGCCATTAAGATATGGTGTTAAATAACAAGTGCATTAGGAAATCACTATAACCAATTATCGTCATATACTGCTTTGTATCCTATCGGCTAGCCTATTTTCCCCAATCGGCCTTGCCAATACCCACACAGTCACAGTATTCCAGTGTGTGAATAAAAACCAAAAAAAGGTTAATATCAGCCTAGCAAATGGTCAGTACATTTATCAATTCGGCAAACTTAATCAAAAACCTGATATCACTATGGTAAGAAAGCCTGAACAATTAGCTGCACGTTATCTCACCCCTAAGGGAGATAGATTCAATGGAAAAATCTATGAGGTTGATTTTCGAAATGGCGACTATACCTATACCGTTTCCTCTTCCTATTTAGACTCAAAGCATATCGCTCATGTGGATGTATATCAAAAAGATAAATTACTTACTTCTATCTCTTGTTTGCCAAATACCATTGTTGATAACCTTCATGAACATATTTTCGATTTGCCAAGTGATGATTAAATAATGGCTCACACTATGCCAATAATAAAACACCTCGATCAACAAAGTTTTACAGAAGCGCTTTTTAATCCAGAACAACAAGGGCAGATAGCTATTATTTATTTTTCTGCCTCTTGGTGCCAGCCTTGTAAAAATATGCAACCGATCTTTGAGCAACTCCCTCTATATTTGGATAGCTCAGCCATTAATTTTGGCATCGTTGACATCGCTCAATCACCTACTCTAGCACCGATGTATGGTATTAAATCGGTGCCTTCAATCGCATTATTTAACGACTCACGTTTGGTTGCTATCGTGGCTGGGGAAGTCTCACTACAGCATGCCATAACAAAGATACGGTCTGCTCTCCCCATTGATTAATTACCTCCCCTAAGGCCCCACGATACATTAATGAAGTTCTGATTGAACATGCCGTAAACTACGTACCCACGGCTTATCACGTTGAATTGCCGAGGGTAAATTTTTCAATGCTCGTTTTGCAGAAGCTATATTAGAGAATTCACCATAAACCAATACATACCATTGGCGACCATGACGAACGGTTTCATACACTAAATAATTTGACAATTTATGGCGGCGCGCATGTTCATAGAGACCAGCTGGTGAACTGGCACTACCAATCTGCAATGTGTAATGCCGAGGGGATGCAGTGCGAGGATCGCCCCCTAAATTATACATAGGTTTCATGTCTGACGAAGGCTTCTTGGCTACTTCAACCGTTTTCTCCATTCCAGATGCCGCCTCCTCTTTAACCACGGTTTCCTTCAGTTCAATTCTAAAATGGAATATTCCATCCTTAGGCAAATTAGATAGCGTAGACGCCAACTGAGTTAGCTTTGTATCAACCCTTTTTTCAGAAACTTCAGAATTCAATGAATCAGCAACTTTCTCTTTAACGTTTGCTGAACCTTCTATTGATGGAGCCATTGGTACAGTTGCATGTTTGGCAAGCTCACCTTGTTGCTCAGGTGATAACGGGATAGCCGATGTAACTTGTTCTGTTTTTTCAGGGGAGTGATAAACAATACCAACCGGGTTTATTTGTTCTACTGACACCTGATTATTTAAAATATGGCGTGAAAGTAATATCCATTTCTTTGATAAGCCATTTAGTGCGTCATCATAGATTTCAATACTGCTACGAATAACATGGCTTAAGCTAGGAATAGCTGCAATTTTTGTCTGAAATTGGTTCCTTTTTAACGATTGGATAGTAGGGTCAAATATGGGCACTGAAATGATAGCCTTTTGCAGTAATACAAGATCAATTTTCGATTCTGGCTTTGGCTCTAACTTAAAGGGATGCACTCCAATATGGTCATTTGCTATTTTAGGTAACTGCTGACACAGCTTTTGATCTGGCACTGTCATGAGCACACGAGACGATGACGATAACATTGCAGTTTCTTTTTGAATGTCAGAAAGAAAATCCTTTGCAATGTCATGCACTTCCCCTTCCGCCTGTAATGCTTTTTCTAACCACCATTGCGCGCAAGCGGTATTTTGTACGCCACCATCACCAAAATAAAATAAAATCCCTAGATGAAGCTGCCCGAGGGGATATCCTCGTATAGCTGATTGATGGATATAATAACGGCCTTTAATTAAATCGACCGGAACGCCATCACCGTTAATTAATTGCACGCCCATATCATGAATAATTTCAACGGGTGTACGCTGTGCTTGTGCAACAGACTGACACACTACTGCTCCTGCAAAAACAGTAGATAGAATAGCGAATTTAGCGATACTACAATGATGCTGTGATATAAACATGAAATAATTCCAAATAGGTAATATAAAAATAAATGGAATGCACTTTGATAATAAAATTAAGAACTATCTTTCAAATCTAAGGCCGGTCTGGTAAATAAGGGGAATTTAAAACCAATTTATACCAAACACCATTTGTACGTTTCATTGTTAATACACCAAAAATAATGCCAGTTAATCGCAGTGAGTAGACTCAATGGATTATTCCTCGTTAATTTAAATTTTTTAAGTCACCCATGGTTAAAAATCACTGTCTAAGCTTGAGTCAGTGTTAAATTAATAATGATCAGATCGCTCAATTTTGGTAAACACTGGCAGATATCATGTTCTAATTCATTATTCCTTTTTAATCCGTTACAGCGGGGAGACTGAACTCGTTCCTAGCCCGCATAAATAAGCATTTTACCATCATGGGAGTATCCACTTCGATTATATCCTTACTAATAACCTTCAACCCATACTGGAGCAGTATTTAATAAACACCGAGCTAGTTACCACTTTCTCTAGTCCATCCCACTCGATACTTTCATATCCTAGTCTACTATCTAAGGAAATACCAAATAATATCTATTATCGTAACCCTTGTTTATTTCCTACTTAATTACCCGCTATTTTAAAATATTCATAATGCCTTATGCGTAATACGCCTCATTTAAAATGGAAGGAAGATGTGTATATTTCTCATATCATAACCCTATAACATAAAATAATTTGTCAGCATTAAAACAGTCACTCCAATTTAATAATTATGCGTTTATTTAGCAAAATCGATTTTTCTAACCATTTAAATTCATCTTAAAAATTCTTATTTCTCGCCCCCGAAACTTAAATAAGATGAATACCCTTAGGTTTATTAAGTAAAAATACCAATATTTGAAATATAATATAAAAACCCCTAGGTAACCCCACTAATCGATGATGATTATGTGTGATTAAAAAACGCTGTGTTTTGACATATCAAACACAGCGAAGATTGTAATATTAACGAACTAATGTCTCTGATTGCGCTAACCACTCATATTGGCCAAAAACGTCGCGCCCCTTGAGCCAACGTTGCAACATATCCAACATTAACATCACACTGACATCTTGTTTGACCTTAGTACTGTGATTACTTGGCATATAACGTACACGCTGGGCATAGCTTTTTTCGGATGTATATAATGCTAATGATAGACAGCCATCGTTAGCGCCTCCAACCGCTAAACCAATATGTGCTTTTTCTTGTTTAGCGACCTCACTAGCATGGCCTATCAGTGCTAATAAACTCTGGTCTTCTTGTTGGTTTATCACTTTACAGCCATTGAGTGGAGCCGATACTGCATTTAAAGTCCAATTGAGTAAACCTGCGCTAAACTCTTCACAAATAGCAACCCTAAGCTGTTTTTCATTTAACTCACGGCATATCACGCTAGGTAAGCCTTCAATACCCTCAAAAACTACATTTTCACCAACACCTTCTTTGATCACTTGCCATTGCGCTAACATTTCCTCTTTCAATGTTGCAGGCCCTGTGAGTTTCAATTCAATAATAGGCATAGAGGAGCGGTATCCAAGTACACAACCTTCCGGAAGAGCGAGTGAATCAAATTGCTTAGCTAAACTACTCTCACTTCGTCCAAAACTGGCTAAACGTAGGCATAACGGGGGTTCGTTCAATGGATATCGTTGGCGTAATCTTGGCAAAATTTGATCATGTACCATCACTTTAAACTCTGAAGGTACGCCAGGCGTAAAAAATAACCAACAACCATTGAGCTCCATGGCAAAACCACATGCCGTACCAATCGGGTTATCCACCAATTCGGCACCTTCCGGTAACAGCGCTTGCTTACGATTCGTTTCTGGCATTACCCATTCTCTGGAAGCAAAATAGCGTTCCATAACCGTAATCCATTCAGCATGCTCAACTAAGGGCACCCCAGCAGCCGTTGCTGCCGCCAAAGTACTTAAATCATCACGAGTTGGTCCTAGTCCACCATTAACGATCAGAATATCTGCATGTTGACTTCGCGCTTGTAAAGTGTGTACTAGGTCATTCAGATTATCACCAACTGTCGTTCGCCCACTCAGTGGGAAGCCTTCTTGAAAAAAGCAATCAGATAACCAAGCTGCGTTAGTATCAATAATTTGCCCATGCAGTACCTCATCTCCGGTACTTAACATCTCTACAATTAGCATCCATAAGCTCCAGTTTGCGAATGTTTAATGATTTTCCATTAAGCTACCCTATATTGGCATTCGCTAAAATAAATATTTGAGATAACTTCGTTAAATTTACTCATTCCTCTATTTTTCTTTGGTATGACTTTTTATTACTCACTCATGGAGGCGCTAACTAACTGCTATACAATGCATTTAATAGATGAATTTATCTAAAATTTTTGTATATTAACTAAGTGAAATTAAGGAATTTAACGTTGTTATTAAAAAAGGATATACTTATATGAATCCACCTAAAAGCCGCCTCACTCATTTACTCATTTGCATCGGAGCATTTGTCGCTTGGTTTTTTTCTTCATTCATTATACTGTTGATGCCTAATGCACTTTTGTTACTGCAATCCCAATATGCTATCCCCGCTATATCATTGCTATTACTGTTGCCTTGCGCCTTAGTTTGTTGGTTTTTTTACCAAAATAGCTTCAAACTTATGCCTATCGGTAAAACCAATTTAAATGAATTAAAACTCCCCATCTTGGCTATATTTGGCTTAATATTTCTCAATATGCTATTGGGAGCACAAGAAGAGTGGCTTGAAAGTATCAGTCACATGACTGGCTTTGCCTTTTTTCTCTATGTAATAACGATTATTATCGCAGCCCCGATTAGCGAAGAAATTATATTTAGAGGCTTTTTACTTAATGCGGGCATGTGGTATGGCACGGCTGGAAAATGGATAGCCATTATCGCTTCTTCATTTTTATTTGCTTCAATACACTCACAGTATCAATCTGTAAATACCCTTATTACTATCTTTATAATGGGCGCTATTTTATGCCATGTAAGGATCAGCACTCGCTCATTAATTGCACCAATATTACTCCACGCTTTAAATAACACGATTGCGACTATATTCATATTTGCAATGTCATTTTAGTAGTGGTAATTCGCCAGCGCTTCCGGTAAAGTTTGCCGCCTTTTCGGCGAGTAATTAACGCATTGGGGGCAAAATGTTTATTGGTTTTGACTACGGAACATCAAACTGCGCGGTCGCAATTATGGATAAGGGAAAGCCTACACTGTTACCATTAGAAGGTGATAGTGCTTATATTCCGTCAACCCTTTGCGCGCCAACTCGAGAATCTGTTTCTGAACATTTATTCCGTCATCTTAATATATTACCGTCAGATGAAGTGGGCGAACAAATACTGAGGCGTTCCATCGCATATAACCGTGAAGAAGGGATTGAACTACTTCCTGAGGATATTGTTTTTGGCCAAGCAGCATTAGAGCTATACTTAAAAGATCCTCGCGATGTCTATTATGTCAAGTCACCAAAATCCTTTCTTGGTGCTTCAGGCCTTCACGAAGTGCAACTCAGTTTCTTTGAAGATTTAGTGTGCGCCATGATGGCGAATATTAAACAAAAAGCCGAACTGCATTTACAACACACAGTTACTGATACTGTCATTGGCCGCCCAATTAACTTTCATGGCCGTGGTGGTGAATTAGCTAATCAGCAAGCTGAAGCTATTCTTATTAAAGCCGCAAAACGCGCTGGGTTTAAAAATATTGCCTTTCAATTTGAGCCAGTTGCCGCTGGGCTTGAATATGAAGCGGCTTTAACGCAAGACCAAACTATATTAGTTGTCGATATCGGTGGGGGCACAACCGACTGTTCACTGATCAATATGGGGCCAAGTTATCAAGGTAAAACCGACCGAACAGCAAGTCTATTAGCTCACACCGGTCAACGTATTGGAGGTAACGACCTTGATATTTATTTGGCTTTAAAACAATTAATGGACTCATTTGGTATGAGCAGCCAAACAGTATCTGGAATTAAAATGCCGATAAGCCAGTTTTGGAATCCTATCGCGATTAATAATGTGGAAGCACAAAAAGAATTTTATGCAAAACAGAATTTAACAGCGCTCAATCGATTACGCCAAGAGGCACAAGAGCCTGAAAAATTGCTGCGTCTTATTGAGGTTTATAATGAAACCCTTGGCTATCGCTTAGTGCGCCGCGCTGAAGAAGCGAAAATTGCTTTATCAGACAGTGAAAATTACTTGGCTCATATTGAATTAATGAATGAGACTCTCGAAATTAATATTCACCGTGACCAGATGGTAGAGGCTATCGAATCACCAAAAAGTAAAATGATAGAGCTGGTTAAAGAAGCAGTGACACAAGGTGGTGTGCAACCAAACGCGATATTTATGACAGGAGGCTCTGCCCAATCCCCCGTCCTATGTCAGGCCATAAAACAAGAATTACCCAATATTCCTATTGTCCGAGGCAATGATTTTGGCTCAGTCACCGCTGGCCTCACCCGTTGGGCTGAGATCTGCTTTAGATAATCGATACAAACGCCGTATGCCATACGGCGTTTTTTCTTTGCATAATAACTTAGATTACGTTTGGTTATCTTGGTGAACCGCTACATACCGCTGATAACGAGAAGGTTTCAACTTCGTCAAATCCACCAATACCAAGCCATCAATACAATTGTTGAAAGCAGGGTCGGTTCCAAAATCAATAAACTGTACGCCACCCGGCTCACATAGCTCGGTGTATTGCTTATATAAGGTTGGAATCGAACAGCCAATATTATTCAACAGACTTTTTAGCTTAACTAAATCTTCGTGATAATTATTCCCTGAAAACTGTGCTAATACCTGTGGTAATGAGGCAGGATACGGCTGGCGAGACTGTGCCAACGAATGATCCGCTGAGAAATAGAGGCGATAAAACGTAATTAATAGATCACGAGCGGCAATTGGCATCGTACCCGATATCGAAACAGGCCCAAATAAGTAACGATATTGCGGGTATTTTGCAAGATAAGCGCCAATACCTAACCAAAGATAGTCAAGACCACGCTTACCCCAATAAGTAGGTTGAATAAAACTACGGCCTAATTCAATCCCTTGCTCAAGTATCGGTAGCATCTCTTTATCGTAATGAAATAACGTATAACTGTAGATACTTTCGATGCCCTTTTTCTTCAACTGCTCGGCAGTAGGAATAAATCGATAAGCGCCAACAATTTCTAATGCATCTTCATCCCATAAAACGAGATGATAATAGTCATCATCATAGCTATCTAAGTCGCGCCGCCTTCCTGAACCCTCACCGACAGCACGAAAAGCAATTTCACGTAATCGACCTAATTCACGTAAGATAGGCGTTCTATCCTCATCTTTTCTACGATACAGAAAAATCGCCTTACCATCTGGGGCTGTACCTAACCGCTCACACGCCATCAATGCTTTTTTCAATTCTAAGCGATCTTCCGGTAATGCAATGGCAGATTCACTGGTAAAAAGCCCTTTTTTTCCTTGCCCAAGAAGATAAACATGGCGGCGAAAACGTTCTGCGAGATCATGCGATCGAGTATGCCCATCATGCCAATGAGTAAATGGGATACGGCCACCAATTCGAATTTTTATTCTGCCATCACGCTGCTTAAACATTTCTCGTACGAGCAATAATGTCGATAATGGACGGTATATTAATGAGGTTAAATAAAATAGAGGGCTATTACGACCAGTAACGTGAATAGGTACAATTGGCGCACGAGCTTTGGCCGCTAAACGTAAAAAACCAGTATGCCAATGACCATCCCGGATCCCTTTCGCACTTAATCGGGAAACTTCACCAGCAGGAAATAAAATCAAAGCCCCTTGCTTATTTAAATGCTCTTGCATTGCCTCAATTTGTTTGCGGCTAGTGCGATTCCCCATATTATCAACAGGAACAAATAAGCTACTCAGTGGCTCAATATAATTCAAAAACTGATTTGCTACGATTTTAACATCTGGGCGAATTGTCGCGACCGTACGTAATATTGCTAAACCATCCAAAGAGCCTATCGGGTGATTAGCAACTAATACAAGAGGGCCTTGAGAGGGAATATTTTCTAAATCGCCATCAACTAACTCACAACGAATATTAAAGTACTCGACGATTTGCTCAACCAGATCTAAACCTTTTAGGTGAGGATAATTTTCAGAAAATTGTTTAAATTCTTTTTCAAATAGCAGGAACTTTAGTAAATTCCGTTTCCAAGCGGGAGGCGCTCGGTCTGGGAATACATCTTGTAGCAAAGCATCCAAACTAAACATCTTAATTGTCTCCTAGTTTAGCTATTGCAAACCTAAGCTAGAACAATGGCAGTAGCGTGTCAATTTAATGACAAAACGGTTAAACTCATCCAATAATGACAATATCCCTATCTTATGAGTTACAAATAAAAAACATAATATATTCAATTAATTAATATTCTATAAATACAACACAGCTCAATTATGGATAAACCTTGATCCTACCACAACTATATATAGCTTAACCCTACGTTTTATGACCTTTTTAATCTATTTTGATATTTTTATTATCATACTCAATCAAAAATATTCACTCGTCATATTCTGATAATGAACTAATTTGATTAGTTTATCCTTGATTAAAAATTTACAGAGTGTTTTTTATAAAAATAAAGTAGATTACGCTATAAGATGAGGATGAAAAATAGTATTAATTTACCGCTGTTATTAGTAAACGACAAATAACAGCGATTTTATTGTTGGCAGTAACTTTACTTAGCAAATAATTCAATCAGGCAAAAGTCACTCTTTGGTTGAGTGACAAGGTTATATTGCAAAGAATTTCCATCATTTTCCACCAATAATGTTTCAAATTCTTTTAAAGTATGCGAGTTCAAACCAATAGTAACGCCAAGCTCGCCACTAGCATTAAATATTAATACCCTGTCAGCATCACTTATCCACTGCGTCACATTGTGTGTATTGAACCATTGCAGACGAGCGATGTACTTATCAGGGTTATAGATAAGATTGAAATCGCGAATAGCCTCACCTAATAGCTCAGCATACACATCACTTTCACCATGAAATGCAAAAAATTGTTTTTGACGGAGTGTTACAGGAGAATTTTTATCCACCTGCAAGGTTAGCCCTTCTCCGCCATCTAATACGCCAATAATCCGTTTCCTACTCGGAAAATAAGAAAAGGCTCCAGCCGCTTTCACATCAGCAATAGAAACTCGCCAATCAAAATCGGTTAATCCTACACCGTGACTACGCGCAATTTCTAAAGTAAAACCTTGCCCATTTTTCCATGGCATTTTTTGGTAGTTTTTCGCTGTTAACACTCGGATCATGGTTTAAATCAACCTTTAAGTAATCGTGTCATTTTAGTCAGTAAACATATACTAAAAGGGAAAACTCCTCCAGTATCAGAGTCAAAAATCATATCGTGTTAACCGACTTATCGGAGATGAGCGAAAAGCCTCCTTGCTTAATTGAAATACCATGACTGACTTCATTATCACTGACTCATTTTAGGGAGAGTGGATATTTTTACGCGATAACAAAGCCACAACTTAATGTAGCACCTTCAATTTTTCCACATATCGTCCAACGAACAACCCAATAAACATGATCCCCAAAGCGATCAAAAACGTAGTGATAAATAATACCCACAAATTCTGATACACATAAGGTTGCACAATCCCATAAGCAAAGATTAGCAAAGGGAAATGCAGAATATAGATCGTATAAGAGCTCGGCGTTAATTGTTTACCAGGTAAATAAAACCGAACGCGGTGAAAACTCATCAAATAAAATAAATAGCAGAAACTAATGCCACACAAAGTGCCATACAACGCCAACAAATATTTTTGCTTGTCGAAACTGAATGGAAAATAAAAAACGCCAACCACAGCTAATGCCAATAGTGTTAAAGCAATCAAGCTAAAACTGGTAATGAGCGTTTTCCGTTTTAATTGATACTGGTGATTATGAAGCAGCGCAGCAATCACACCACAACACCAAATTAAAGCATACAAGAAAAAAGTATAATTCAATACACTAAGAGTGAGTAATAATAGAATACCGATAATCGTACACCAACGCTGATTAGGCATCATAAATAAGGCAAACAGTGTATAGAACCAAACCTCAAATGGTAATGACCAAAATGCAAAGTTACTTGGTGGAGTATCTGTAATAAAGCCGTTGATAAACAACAATACTCCCACAAAGCTCTTAACATCCAGCGCCATTCTCGCCTGAGTCATCGTATCGCTAATAATATTAATGTCACGGCTACCACTAGCAAAAAAATAGGGAGAGATAAAATATAAAAGTAGTAAGACAAAACAGCCTAAATAAAAAGGCGGCAAAATACGATTTAACCGTGAAGTTGCATAGCGCCTTACTTTAAAGTAAGTATTTCGTTGAATATTGTAGCTAACCGACTTACAAATCAAAAAACCACTTAACGCAAAAAAAGCCATGACACAGCTATGACCAAATAAATATAGCGGCAGCATCACGATAGGCCATACTGGATATAAAAAGACTAAATATGCATGCCCAAATAATACTGTCGCGGTACAAAATCCCCTTAACATATCCAATTGTTCAGAAACATTTGGGTCAATCGGTGCAAAACGTTGGAATAATTTATTAGAGATCATCGGTATTAATGCGCCTGTGTTGAAAGTGAGCGAGGCACAAACTGCAACACGTTATCGCTGTACCACTGGGATTGCCCTTCCGGACTAAAAGGAAGGTTTTGATATTTTCCTTTCAACCAATCCTCAATATTATCGGCATAATGACGACTTGCAGGATTGGCAGACTGCCCCGCATTATTCATTACCCATACTGGATCTTGTTGGCTGAAATCAACAATTAAGCGCATTGCAGGGATCAACAAAGTATCAAAATTATCGCCCATACTATAGCTGGAAATATTGACCGTATTGAGATTTCCACCCGCTGGATAAGGGCCTCGATTCAAATAGCTATCGAGTCGTTCAATCGTCCTACGTTGTTCTTTTGGAAGATATTCCGCCATTTGTGATGACAAGCTATTCCATTGATAGCGGTGTAATTTTCCCCACTGCCAACGTGAATAATTTTTGCCAAATTGCTTTTCACCTTGTTGGTTAGCCAGTGCTAATGAATAGGCAATGATTTTCGCTTTACCGCTACGAGCCGGGTCCGATTTTTGCCAAAAAGGACTCGCATTGGCACTTTTGTCATCTTGCCAAAGCAGATGCTCAGCTTGCGCTGAATAAGATTTGGAGCTTTCAACAAACGCCTTCCACGCCTGCGGTGAATCGACGAAGCGATCTGCAAATAATTGCTGGCTGAACTGAGCTAAAAATAAGTTATACAGCGCCGCACCGGCACTATCGGCATGCAGGTAACCATCAAATGCCAACAAGCGTTGTTGAGCTAGCCTCGCTTGTTGTTGTTCTGATTGTGGGAGTTGAGCGATCGCGTTTTGTAATGCAGGGTCTCTGAGATAAACCTGTAACTTCGTCACCATAGGGTCGAATTGATCATACTGCATCTGCTGCATGCTATCTAAATTATGTCGATCCGTTGCATTCAATAGCGCTGAAATTCGTTCAAAACGTTCTGGGTGCGCCCATGTTTGAGAAAAATTAACAGGATAGCCCTTCTCTACAACTCGCTGATTTGCAGTCGCCAACCAACCTTTTCGAGTTTTAATTGAGGTTGGATAATGCTGATTAGACACCCTGCCGCTCCAATCATATTCCCCTTCCCATGCCGGAGAGGGAAATAACCCAAGCCCTTTTTTGCGCAATGGATAACTTCCCGTTAATTGCCAGCCAATTTGTTGCTTATCGGCGAACAGCATATTAACGGAGATCACGCTAATTTCTTTTGCTAATTTAATGGCTTGGGAAACACTCTTTTGTTTAGGTAGATCCATTAACGCATCGATACTAATATCATCGGTAGCGGGCAGCAGGCTACTAAAGGCGATCCCGTATTGCGTTCTGACCTCAAGGGGTTGCAGCAAATAACTGCGCTCTTTCAGCGACTCATTTAGCAACACACCATGTTGCGTATGATAGACATTTTCGACTCTATCGGGGCGACCTTTTACATGAAACACGGTTTGAGTTTGCTTTACCGGATACCATTGCTGTTGATAGAGATATTCAAATCCATTGTCCGTTTCTCTGATCTGCTCCAAAAATAGATCCTGATTATCCGCCATCACCATGGTATATCCCCACGCCAGATCAGGGGTTGCACCTAATACAATCGCGGGGATCCCTGAGATCGCCGCACCAGCCATAGATAGCTCAGGAGTTTCAATCTGAATAAAACTCCATAAAGAAGGTAAGCCGATTGGAAGGTGGGTATCATTAGCCAGTAATGTACCATTGTGTTGTGTGAGATCTGCGGTTACAGCCCAGTTATTGGATGCCATAACATCATGTAAATGAATATTTTTTAGAGATTGGCTAGCAAGTGTTAACTGATCGATGTCTTGTTTAAACGGTTCTAAATTTAGCCCTTGCAATTTCTTTGCTTCTTGGTGAGGAAGAGGCTCATCAGGATAAGTTGGAAATAGCCAAGGTAGCATATCCGCCCCCAACTGCTGAGCAACGATTAAGCTATCAATCTCTTCATGCAGGTTTCCCGCCAAGCCGAAATTAGCGAGAGCGAGAGATAGAATTAAAATTGCATCATCGGGGCGCCATTTCGGAACAACATAATCTGCCGCTGATAAATCCATAGGTAGTTTATCTTGATGATTATCTAACCAAAGATTGACACCATTGGCATAAGCTTCAAGATAACGACGATTTTGTGGACTGACATTTCGATATAAAATAGTCGTCGCTTCACGAAAACCCATTTTGCGCATAAAACTATCAATGCCAATGGCCGGTTCGCCGAGGTATTCTGCTAAACGACCTTCTGCCGTGAGGCGCATCAGCTCCATATGGCTAATGCGTTCTGATGCATGAATATAACCCCATGTTAAATAAACGTCTTCAAGGTTTTGCCCTTTGATTAAAGGAACGCCCATTTGGTTATAACGTACAGTAGTGGGGGCTTTTAACCCTGCAAGAACCACTTGTCCTTCTGTTTTAGGGAGGGTATCAGCATAGTAGTTATTGAGTAAGCTGTGACAGCCAGATAGCAATAGTACCCCGCTGATAATACAAGATAAAAACAGTCCTTTGCGTTCCATCTATTGCCTCATATATCAGAACTACCACCAAAGAATTTCTCATTATAGGCATGACCTAAAGTTAAATTAAATAAGGGGATTCTTATCGTGGTATAGGGGGATTTAAAGTGGATATCACCGAAGGTTTCTAAAAAACGAAGATTATGTGTTCAATTATAGATAAACAAATGATTTTTAAATTAATTTCATTAGAAATAGTTTATAATGTAAAAGATAATTAAAAATTCAACATAAGATAGTTTAAAATTATTAAAATATATTTAACAATAAATTTAGGTGAAAATAATTGGACAGTTTAATTGCTAATTATGCTGAAATACTTCAGAAAATAGATTTTACGAAATTTGAAACAATTGAGGATAAATATTCAGGGGTTTTTCTACCGATTCCTTTTGATGAATATTGGCAGTCCGAGATAAAGGTTATGCTTATCGGACGTGAAACTTCAGGTTGGAATACTGATAATAACAAAAATACAATCAATCGAATCTCTCAGTTTGTTGCAAGCAATGACATTCATACAATTATTAAAGAGGCGACCAATCGATATAAAAATCATTTACAATTAGATCAAAGGCAGAATGTCATTACTAAATCAAAAAGTCGTTTTAAGCAATATTATTTTCAGTTATCTAAGGAACTGAACATCCACCCTAAGGCGATATTTTACACAAACCTCTTTGCTTGGGATTACAATAAGAAAACACCTCTGAATAGACCTACTCTTGAACTCCAAGAAATAAAAGACATATCAAACAAGCTATTAGCTGCACAAATTAATCATATAAAACCTGACTATATTATATTTGCAACAGGTGTATGGCGTATCGATAGTGTAATAAAAAGCTTATTTAATGAACACTTTGATGGTTATCAAACCATAATACCTGTTATTTCAGGGAAATTATGGGAATTTGTTGCTAACAATACACCCTGTTTTCGTATCGCCCACCCAAGAGCAATGAAGGGACATCAAAAATATAGAAAGGAGGTTATTAATCGAATTCAGGATAAAATTAAAGCGGAAAAAATTAAGTTAATAGATTGAAAAAATAATGTTGATTTATGAGTAATTTTTCTTCACCTATAGTGTTGTCAACGTCCTTAACCGTGTAATTTTGGTAGAGGAGCAGTGAAGCAACTTCAAATTTAAATTCACCACTGAAATTTCATTGAGTTTTATATGCCTCAATGTCACCTATTAATGATTAGGTGTATAATATCGATTCTACTCAATGCCCAAATTACCTACACCAGTATAGTATGAGCTATTACATCATTAATTATATTACATAAAACTTTAGTAAGTTTATATATTATAAAAGCTAATATTTATAGATTCATCAAATTAGTTACGTAAAAAACCCTTAAAAAAACAAAAAAATTACGTTATAATTGACGTAAGTCATAGTGTTCTTCATAGGAAATAGATAATGCATTATCAAGATTCAGACTATTGCTATTCCTTCCCAGCTGCACGAGGAATTCAAGCAGGAAGAGCTTTTTACATAGCTATGTGCCCTATGCGTATAATTCCCAAAATATTTAGCTTCGATGAAAGTGAAGTTCCACCTGAGTTAAGGGCTCAGCGTACATTAAATAAAGCTAGAATTCCAGAAATGGTTCAGTATCTACTTGAAAACCCAAAAGATTATGTTTTTTCAGCGCTCACGGCATCTATAGCTACTAATGTACAGTTTGAAGAATATCCTAGCTCAAATAACTTAGGAATTCTTAAAGTACCAATGGAAGCTCAAATCCTCATAAACGATGGGCAACATCGTCGAAAAGCTATTGAAGATGCATTAGAAGCACGCCCTGAATTAGGTCAAGATAACATTCCTGTGCTATTTTTTGTCGATGAAGGCTTAGTTCGTAGTCAACAAATGTTTGCTGATTTAAATAAGTATGCTATTAGGCCTAGCCCATCACTTTCTACCTTATATGATCACAGAGATATAAGTTCTAATTTAGCTCGTGATTTAGCGATGTCGATAGAGCCATTTTTGGGATTAACAGAACTAGAAAAATCAAATATTAGTCTTCTTTCAAATAAATTATTTACCTTAAGTAGCATTAAGCAAGCCAATCGTGCTTTATTTGGAAAACAACCTAAAAAAGAAAATTTTGAAGAATACTTGAACATTGCAACTTCTTTTTGGACCGCAATATTTCATGTAATGCCAGACTGGCAACTAGCAGCTAAAAAAGAAGTATCTCCATCACAATTACGCCAAGAATATGTGCATGCACATGGTATTGGCCTACAAGCTTTAGGGTTATTAGGGCATTCAATTTTGTTCGACTACCCAGACCAATGGGAGCAAAAATTATCTGGTCTGAAAGGCTTTGATTGGCGTAAAAGTAACCCTGAGATGATTAAACGAGCAATGTCTCATGGAAAATTAAGTAAATCAAACACAGCAATACAACTAACTTGTAATGCTATAAAAATAGCACTGTCAATTCCTCTCACAGAAGAAGAGGAAAAATTAGAAATACAGATGGTAGCCTAATGAGTAAATTAATACAGGCTTATGATTTAGCCGACTATGAAGATTTTATTAATCAAGAAAATTTTGCAGGGCAACCTTTATCACTTTACGTATCAGAAGTACAACGTATATATTGCTCAGATAATCGCCCATGGGTAATTGGTTATAGTGGAGGAAAAGACTCTTCCGCTGTTATCACACTTGTATACTTAGCCCTATTAGGGCTTCCTCCTGAAATGAGGACTAAAGATGTATTCGTAGTCTCCTCAGATACATTAGTAGAGACCCCTGTTGTAGTAGATTTGATAAAAAAAACAATGCTACAAATCGAATCTGGGGCAAAACGTGACGGATTGCCAATTACTCAGCATGCGGTTACACCTAAAACCCAAGAAACATTTTGGGTAAACCTTTTAGGTAAAGGGTATCCAGCCCCTACTAGAAGTTTTCGCTGGTGTACTGAACGCATGAAAATTAATCCAGTTAGTGAATTTATTAAAGATAAAGTATCACAATTTGAAGAGGTAATTGTGGTTTTAGGCTCGCGTAGCAGTGAAAGCGCATCTCGAGCTCAAGTAATTGCCAAACATAAAATCGATGGTTCTAGGCTTGCAAGACATACAACTTTATCTAATGCATTTATTTATACTCCAATAGATACTTGGGATGTTGAAGATGTATGGAAGCTTCTAAGAGGTGCATTTCGTTATACAGCAGAAGACATAGAAGAATGGGAATCACCATGGGGAGGGAATAATCGGCCTCTTTGGACTTTATATATGGATTCTTCCGCCCAAGGAGAATGCCCACTAGTAATTGATGATAGTACCCCGTCATGTGGTAATTCACGCTTTGGATGCTGGACCTGCACCGTAGTAACCAAAGACAAAGCAATGGAAAGCCTGATACAAAATGGTGAAGATTGGATGTCACCATTACTGAAATACCGAGATCTATTGGCATTTACAACTGATCCAGCAAATAAAGATACTTTTCGTAATTACAAACGTCGAACAGGCAAGGTTAGTTACCAATACGCTAAAGATGGTGAAGAGATCACTGCAGAACGAAAACATGTCCCTGGCCCTTATTGGCTAAAATATCGACAACAATGGTTAAAGGATCTGTTAATTATTGAGCGAGATCTAAACGCTCAAGGACATAATATTACTTTAATCACCGAGCCAGAATTACATGCTATCCGTCAAGAGTGGCTGAAAGACCCTAACGAACCAGATTGGTATGATACCCTACCTGGTATTTACCGAGAGGTATACCAAAAAGATTTAGATTGGGTAATCGACGATCAATCCCGCTTTGATGCCAGTGATGCTGATTTACTCGCTCAAATAGCACAAGGATTTGATGTAGTACCTGAAATGGTTATGAAATTAATTGAACTTGAAGTTTCAATGGAAGGACTCAGCCGCCGTCAAGGTATTTTTGATAAGCTTGGAACAATCCTTAAGCAAGACTGGGGAAGCCTTGAAGAAATAAAAGAACAACAAATAATGCTACAGAAACGTAACGAACGAGATCTTCACCAGGAAGAAGTCGCCAAACTGGAAGCTGAACTTCAGGTTTTACAGCGTAGAATTATCGATGCCGGTGAAACATTACAGCACACCAGTCAGGAAAGAGAACATGTTAATTAAAAAACTAGTGTTACATAATTTTCGGGTCTTCAGCGGTACACATGTTATAGACCTGGCACCTAGAAAACGCCAGTATGATACTAATCCACGGCCTATCGTATTATTTGGTGGTTTAAATGGTGCAGGAAAAACTTCAATTTTATCAGCAATCAGATTGGCACTATACGGTCGTATGGCATTTGGCCTTGCTATCCAACAACAGGAATATATCGAACAACTCAGCACACTGATTCACAATGGTGAACGCAATACTGAACAGCCAGAAGAGGCCTCGATAGAACTGACTTTTACCTACAATAAAAATGGCTGTGAAGCCGAATTTACTGTCACGAGGACTTGGAAGAAAGGTAAAAAAGACCGCCTTTCTCTACAGCAAGATGGACAGCTACTTAATGAGCTAGATTATGACCAGTGCCAGGGGTTCCTTAATGAATTAATTCCACACGGTATCGCTGACCTTTTCTTTTTTGATGGCGAAAAAATCGCGGAACTAGCAGAAGATGAATCTGGCAATATTCTGCGTACTGCTGTACGTCGCCTATTAGGCTTAGATTTGATATCTAAACTACGTAATGACTTAATGATTTTTGTTAAACGTCAGCAATCCAGACAATTAATTGGTTCTCAACAACAACAACTTATTGAGCTTGAGGCACAGAGTAAGAAGCTAGCAGGCCAGACAGAAGAGCTACTAGAAAAAGCTGATTTTACTAAAATACGTATTGAACTCTTATCTAAAGACATCATCCACTATGAAGGTCTATTGAATGCGCAAGGCGGTGCATTTGCCCAAACAAAAGTAAAAGAAGAACAGAAAGTTGAAACTTTACTGAAAGATAAAGAACGTCTGGAAAAAGCGTTACGTCAAGAATGCGATGGGGCACTACCTTATGCCTTAGCTCCTAGTACCTTATCTCGTTTGCTACAACAGATTGCTGATGAAACTCAGATAAAGCAGGCGAAAATTTTTGAGCAAGAGCTGAGTCAATTTTTAACTCGGCTTGGAAACGATATTGCATTACGCTCTAGTACCACTAGTAAAATCGCAACTGAAGCTATTACTGATAATCTTAAAGAATATATGGCAGCGAAACCTAAAGGTGATTTGCTTTTTGATATATCTGAGCGTGAAGCCGGTATGCTTCAACAATCTATAGAACAAGAAAGCAAAAGGGCATGGCAACGATTTGATCTTTATCGTAGCCAATTAGCTAATGTCGAAGAACAGCTTGAACAAGCCGCCGCTAATATAGCTCGAGCACCAGAAGATGACCAGCTAATAGCTCTCTTTGAAAAACTGCGAGACCTAGATCGTCAACGCGAAGCTCAACGGCAAAATTATCGCACACTGCTAGAGCAGGCCAAACAGACAAAACAACAACAGCTAGATTGTGTTCGTCGAGTGCAAAAAATACATGATACCGCCCGCTATCAACATAATTTTAGTAGTGCTCTTAAGAATGCTCAGGAAACAATAAACTTACTCGATCGTTACAGCGATGTTCTCACACAAGCAAGAGTAAAAACACTATCGACAAATTTTGAGCAATCCTACCGTAAATTAGCTCGTAAGGAGGACTTACAGCTTAGCGCGCATATTAATCCTGAAACATTTGATGTTGAATTAATTGATGAAAATAACTCAATAATTAACCGTAAATTACTATCTGCTGGTGAAAAACAAATTTATGCAATTGCTATCCTCGAAGCATTAGCAAAAACCTCAGGTCGTGACTTGCCAGTAATTATTGATACACCATTAGGCCGCTTAGATTCACAACATAGGGATAAGTTAATTAACTATTATTTCCCATACGCAAGTCATCAAGTAGTTATTTTATCTACGGATACAGAAGTGGATGAGCATTACTTTGTAGATCAGCTCAGGGATGATATTTCCCATGCGTACGAAATCGTTTTTAATCCGCATACTAAGTCATCGACTCTAAAACCTGGTTATTTCTGGGAACTAACCAAAGAGGTAATCTAATGCTTCCAAATAGAATGCAACTTACTCGTCAAACTGAAGAGCAACTTAAAAAGTTAAAGGGATATACCGGAGTCACTCCGAATGTTGCAGCTCGACTGGCATTTTTCCGTTCAATTGAGAGCGAATTTCGTTATATACCTGAACGGGACAGCAAGAAATTAGATGGCTCTTTAGTGTTGGATAAAATTACATGGCTAGGAGAAACATTACAAGTTACTGAACTGGTATTGCAAATGCTTTATCCTCAAATGGATCAAAAAATACTAGTTAAAGCATGGGCTGCTCATGTTGAAGATGGGATTGCTTCGATTAGAAATCATCGAAACTTAAAGGATTTTGTACTATCCCTATAATATCCCATA
This sequence comes from Providencia sp. PROV189, assembly GCF_028480065.1. NCBI lineage: Bacteria > Pseudomonadati > Pseudomonadota > Gammaproteobacteria > Enterobacterales > Morganellaceae > Providencia > Providencia sp. PROV189. The sequence goes on along the minus strand of NZ_JAMPOG010000028.1, from coordinate 19,713 downwards.
TATAATAAAATTATAGTTTAAGCCGCCTGAAATATGACGGCTTTCACTACTAATTTAAAATTATTTGATATTCATCTGATATAAAAATAGAGCAACTACGTATCTTTATAACTGGTGAAATTTAATTATCAAATCTTAAATACCAAACTGTTTATTTACATACTCCTTAAATCCCGAAAGCCCCATTTTTCTTACTACTGACATATCATCAACTTTATACTCGCTAATACATTTCTCTAATTTATCTATTATAAATGTATTATCTAAAGTAATTCCACGTTCTTTAAGATAAAGAACATAGAAATATTTTATTTGATTTCCTCTATAAGAGGATTCTCTATAAGATTTAATTACCTCATAATAATTAGAGATAATCTCTGGTGATCTTTCAATTTTAAAGTTATTAATGAAAAGTGTGTCATAATCTTTCTCAAAAATATCCTTCATACTGTTAGTTGATTTATCAGGATAACCACTAATAGCTTTTAATATTTGTCCAAAAGTTTCCATTTTGATGATATATTTGTATTGTTTGCTATCATCAGACCCCGTATCACCAGATTTTCTTATATATTCTATATCATGCTCATCGAGAAATCTCTCTATATCTATTTGTTCCGTAGATAGTGATTTAAGATCAGATGATTTTATTGAATTTTGGCTATTCGTATATTCAGCAATTTTATGTATATCATTTGATTCGCTATCGGGCATAAATATCCTTAGGAGTACCTCAGCATGACATAAATAGTTATCAATATTATCTTTATTAGCTTTGTTGAATTGATGAATGGCCCTTAAAGTTTGTCCTCCATTAACAACTTGTAAACCATTTATATCTAATCTCATTGAATGATTACCAGCTAAATTCTTTGCAACAATCGAATTAGCAACAATAGTTATACCATTATTATACATAAAAAATTTAGTTGGATTATTCTTTATAGTTATACTAATATTCGGATTATATTTAGAGTTTTTAACAAATCCTCTAACATTATCAAATAATACACCATATTCAATATTCGCATTAGATAAAATAGAAATATCTTCTATATTTTTTTCTAGTCTTAATTCTTCATCATTAGAAGTTATACGTATAATCTCATCGCATCTAGCTCGTACAATGTAAGATTTAGCTGTTGCCTTACTATCTTCGCTATAACACATTAATGCATCTTTATTTACAATCATACTAGCATTAATGTCTTTAGGGCGTATAGACATAAATTGTGATATTTTTGGTAGTGCTATCGACTCTATTTTTATTTCATATAGAGAGGATAAATTCTCTAACTCAGAATTAATTTCACGAACTTCTTGGGCTTCATTACTTACTTGGTATAATGTTACATCCCATACGTCTTTAGGTCTTAAAAAAACATTATTTAATTTATTTAATTTACCTCTAAGCTTATCAGGATAACTTAATAACTCTGTATCGTTTATAGACAGACATAAGTTCAAGAATTTTGTAGAGATAAAATTGTCATTTAAAGACTGCGTTTTATCTCTATTAAAGCTCTCTCTATACTTAAAATTAAATAATTTAACACACTTTTTTTCTTCATCAATAAAAACAGCATCCATACCATAATCATTAATATCTTCATCAAGAAGACGTTTATTGAATTCAGTGTCAATAATAGAATCAATTATTTCATCATTATTACCATCAACATCACACATATTCTCTAGTATATAAAAATAGAAACCAAATCTTTTTTTACATACATCTGATAATGAATCTGACTGGTTATAACCAATAATATCACAAAGCAATTTAAAGGATTTTTCTAATTTTTTATTTAAAATAGTAAAATCATTGACTGTAGCCATTTTAATTCCTATTTAAAGATGTATTTTTCAATTCCCAAAATGCCTTATCGCGCATTTTCATGGCCTGTTTATCCCCATTTACATACAGGCTAACGTGTTTATCAAGCTGCCGAATCTGCCCCATCAATGACTCCTGCTCTCCTCTATCATCGACATTAAACACAGCCTTGATATCCGCATTTTTAATCTCCGAAACACGATGGACAACCCAAGTCAAAATGTAAGAAGCGTAGTTATTTTCCCCTGTCTTAAAATGCGTGATCTCTTGTGTCGAAAGGATTGCTCCAACACCGTATTCTCTACCTTCTTTAAGGATTTTACGTAAACTATCAAAATCTTGGCGCATGAAATTATCAGCCTCATCCACCAAAATCATTTTTGTTAATTGTCGATAATCACCCCGTACCGTTGGTTTTCCTCTTTTTTGCATCTGGGCGTAAAACAAATCTAGCGTCAACGCAACAACCAAGTTTTGAATTTCTGGTGGGTACCCTGCCAATTCAATAACCGTAACACCATCAATCAATTCGTATAAACTTGTCATTTTTTCAGGAACAGTTTCAAATATCTTGTAACGCGCCAGCTTAGAAAGTGCCGCGTAAAGAGAATCTTCTTCAACTTTTTTTTGGCCGCAGAATCTTTTCCACACGTCTTCAATTGTTGGGGCTGTTTTTGACCATGTAGAAGGGTCTTCTGGCAAAATACCCGCATCTTTATAGCATTCCAGAATCAAATTTTCTAATTTAAGCTGTTGCTTATGGCCCAAGCCATAGGCCTTCGCCATTGTTTCTGATAACCCACCTGCAGTATGAATTGGTAACATTGGTATATCACCAAACAAAGATAATGGATTATAAGGAAGATTAAACAGTTTGTATTTTTTAGCATTGGTCGCTTTCTGAAACGCATCATCCACATAGTCAGATTTATAATCAAAAATCAGCAAACCGATCGGTTTACTATCAACATTGCAGGATTGATTGTGTATCAACTGTGTGACTAATGACTTAGTAAACTGGGTTTTTCCTGTACCCATTGTGCCAATAATGCCAGTATTGGTATTCATAAACTTCGCAGTATTCGTAGGTTCCCAATACAAAGGATTCTGCAGAATAACATCATGACCAAACAAAACCTGTAATGGAGTATTATCGTTAACACTAGCATCAGAGGTTACTAGTGGCTCTACAGGCTGTAGCAACTCCGAATTTAACGTCGATAAAGCAGCGATTGGTGCTTTATCGGCGCTTATCGAACTCAAATTGTGTAATGTTGTATCACACATCGGTTTAAGCAAATATTTTTCTGGCACTCGATACCGTTCAGCTAGTGGTAGTTCATCCCCCTGCGATGAGATTAGTGATGGCAACAATGAATAAGGAATTTCAATTTGTAAGATATTATCATCTGTTTCTTTATAAGAAAGATCAAAACAAGTCCCACTGTCAACGTGCGCAACAACAAAACCATCTACATAGTTGTTCAACTCTCCCAACTGATAATCACCTGTTAACCACCATTCGCGTCGTTCAAGTAAAGGTGAGAGTTTGTCGTTATCCAATACTTCATACAAACGCAATTTTTCAACTTGCATCAAAACCTGACGAATAAAAAGTGCTCGGTATAATTGAGAGGCTAACGTTTGTGGTTCTAGAATATCCTGTTGCAAATAGCGTTTCAGTTCACGAGCTTGCTGGCCTGCATAGCTGTAATCAGGCCTTGTGCCAGTTTTAACCTCCAGCGGCAATAAATAGAGACGATTTTCTTTAAAACCAACAAAAAGAACATCATCTGAAATAGCTCCTTTGCGATAACCTTGCAGATTTCGGGATAAATCACTCTCCTTCATTTTCAGTCCAACGTTACCCGAAACGCGAATCATTTCAGCTACTGATAGCGGAATCCAGCAAATATCAGATTCATTCAACATAGATTGCACAAACTTATATGCGCCAATAATACCATGTTTCTCCTTACGTTCCTTTTCGCTGGAGCGTAACATTTTCAGCAGCCATTCCCCATTAAAGGCATTAAACTCCGCAAGAAGATGTTGGCTATCTACCGCGCATTGCTCTGGCTGGTTTCCTGTTTTAAGTAGGCGCAAAAATAGATCTACTTGTTTCGTGACCGTTACAGCATCATAACCCGCACAACTGGTATACTGATCAGAATAGTGAATGAGTACCACATCTTTCTGACTAGTAAAAAAATCAAGTGTGACTTTAGGGTCGATAATAGTTGTCCAAAGGGCGCTGTTATAGGAGTAATTGAGTAATTTTTTGAAACTGGCGCTTACAGCTAATCCGATACCATACCCATGATATTGGCTATTACTCTGACGGGCAGGTTGCCATAGGCAACCAATTAAATGGGCTAGGCGTAAAGCACAATAAGATTCAATATCAACACCACGCAAGCCAAAGGCTGTGAAGTATGCATCTCCCTGAATTTCAGCCCCCTCACCAGCTATCAAGCCATGACATAAAACCCCACTAGATGCATTTTTAATATTAATTTGACGACAATCTACTGGTGCAGTATTAGTGAAAAAAGCCAGATGTGCATAAGCTAATTTATCGCTTTCAGAGGGAAGAACAAATTTACTGAATGTTAGACGACTACGTAACAAATCAATCAACATATCAGCTTCGGCTCGCCATGATCCACTGTTTAAACCTAAATCGTTTTTAAGTTCTTCATAACTACCACTCTCGGCAAAACGATCAAACATGTTAGGTAGAAGACGTTCATCATAGCAATTTACATGCACCGAAATAGCATTTTCTTTTTCCTGCTTAAAATATTCTACTACTCCCAAAAATAGCTCTTTAGCATTTTTCTGATTAATAGCATTGATAATTAACGAATTGTGTTCCGTACTCTGGAAAAGTCGCGAATAGGCGTCTGTAAACTCATTGAGCTTATCTTTCACCAAACGTTTCACATATTCATGACTTACCTGACGCTGAGGAACAACATCAATCCAGAAACGATTTTCTTCCACTGCCTGTAATTGTGCATATTCATGTTCGCTGTGATAAACAAATGGCATTAAGCCAGAAACCGTTAAACGATCAAGAGTAATCGGTGGTAGTGCAGCAAATGAATTCGAGCCGTGCTGTTCCAATTCTGCAACAATAGTTTCTGCCAACTGTAAATGATAAGCTAATACTAAAGGATGTAGTGGCGAAAGGCGTTCATGGGTATCAACCTGACAAATTCCCAGATACAAAAGGCGCTTTTCCTGTGCTGTAAGCGCTCTGCTCATACTAATTTTTTGCAGAGCATGCTCAAACATAGTAACAACTTGGTCTACCAACGTACGATATTCACCTGACCAGGATACTAGACTCGGTAAAGTGCCATGGTGCTGATAATAATCGAATAATTGACTGTAAGCTCTATGGAGTTCAGGGTAACTAATAAGAAGCTCATCCAACTCAAATACACTATCATTACTTCCCATACCAAGAAGATGTTGATCAATTAATACAGCTTCCAACATCAACAATTGTTGGCGTACACCGACGACTTTATGCTCAGTATTTTCAAGAATAATGCGCCCCTTCAATCGGTTATATATAGCATTTCCTTCTTCTTTGAATAATTTATTAAAACGGCTTTGATCAAAAAGTAGTGGTAGCGTTAAACCTTCTTCAGCACCGGGGCCCTCTATGTTAAACAATAAACGAGAATTACCAGAAATGAGAGTAAACTGAACTAAATCACTTTGATTCGCCAATGTCTCAAAATTCACTAAAGAATATTGACGACTGTCAATATCTTCACTGTCATCATCCAGTATGTAAGCCAAATTTCCCGACTCAGCAATACGCAGTTCATTATCTTCTAGTTGTAGCGTTATTTGTCCTTTGCCGGGTTCAATACGGTAGATGTGTTGAATATCATTAAGCCAGAATTGCCCCTGTTCAACCAACAATAAGCGGAACTTATACTCTTCGGCTGGGTTATTTCGATTGGTCAACTCAAGGCTAAAAAAACAGGGATGCCCATCAAAAGGAACGGATGCAGTAACACGGGAACTCTTACCTCCGGCTCGGCTAGTACGCCAAAATTGTTCTTTTTTCAGCTGGCGATGGTGAGCAATCTTTATCTGATTATCCTGAAGGTCGTTACCTTGAAAGATGAGTTCCAGCTTAACCTCTGTAGCTCTTGGCTGTACCTGAATTAATACACTGATATCCCGTTTACCAGCCTGACTGTTACTTTTAGCTCGTTGCCAAACTACCCCATTTTCGACGATGATGTTATCCAGCACAAGTTTCTGTTCACTGTTCTGTTCTTTCTCTTTTCTATAATCAGAAAAATCGAGTTCACGCCAGTCTTCTTTATCAACGAAGTGTTCTTGAATGAATTTTGAACTAAATTCAGTAAGTACATTTTCTAGTTGTCCACTGTAACGTTCAACACAGTCTTCTATCTGACGATATAATTTTCTATTTTCATTCAACCTTGTACGTAACTGTTTATGGCTATAGTTTAATAGCTCATCGTCTTTAAATAGATGAAGTTCGGAAAAATCCAAATTGCCATCATCTAATAAACGGTACAATGAAGCAAAACCAAATACAGTTGCGCCTTCATCCAGCACTATTGCTAGTTGATCATCCAACAAACACTTGGATAGTTCCGAATTCTTACTATCGCTACGAATGAGCTTTTCTAACTGATGGCTAAAGGTTTTCGGATACCAAATCGAATCAGGAGCAGCGACATCTTTCGTACTATTAATCAAGGTATCGAGCATACTGTTATGAATAATCAGTAGAGCTGTTTTAGTAAAAACTCCGCTACGCCCTGCCACCTTATCGCGCAAATGAGAAATATAATTTTCAGTAAATGCTGGTGCTGCAGAACCATGTAAAACAGGAATAAGCTGAACATTATTGCACGAGAGATAGGGCAGGTATTGTCCTGGTCCAATTTCCAATTGATTTTCACCCGCAAGATCAATGAAAGCTTGCCAGAGTTTTATAGCATTATCAGGATCAGGAGACTTAAACTGATAACGTTCTCCAGCCTGAATAATATCACTAACCCACTCAATAAAGGTTTCCGCCAAATAGGTTTCATACTGTTTTACGGACATACACGGCGTCTCCACTATCACTCATTCGTTCCACATTTCCCATTCGTTCATAAAAAGCCACCAAAGCCTGCTCTGACTGGTTATCCAAATAGAATCCCCGCTGTTCAAAACCACGCAACAATTCATGTAACCGAAGTTTGTCATTTTTACCGATAGTAAGGTTGGTCAGTAACAGTAAGCGGTCCTGATTGAGCACCAATACTTTCCCTGCCCGGCCACGCACCTGAATAAAATCAGCACAAATTTGGTTTTCCAATTCGTTAACATATTTACGATTCACCGTTGCTCGATCAGATTTCTTACCTTGAAATTGTTCAAGAGCAACAGAAAGTAACTGTTTGAAAGCACATTCCAAATTTGTCGCTTGTTCACGGGGCTCAAGACCTCGTTCTTTAATAAATTCTTGTAGATAGACGTTAAGATTATTTAAAACCTGAGAAGATGACTCTGAATAATTCAAGGATTCCTGATAAATCTGCCATAGAGGACGTTTTTTCTTTCCCTTTTCCCATTGCAAAACCTCTAGAGCAGAAAGTATAGGGAAAAGTTTTTCGCTTTGACTAGCAAACAATTTATATCCATACCGCTTCACTTTTTCTCGTTCAGAGCTAGCTTTTTCGCTATCAAGAATGAAAAACAATGACTTACTTTTCGGTTCTCCATTTTGCCAATTATCCAGATTTAGCGCTAACTGAGCACACCAACTAAATGCATACAAACGTAAGGTATTGGTTAACTCCTGCAAAAGATACTGAGGATGCTCTGCCAAAAACGCTAGATCATCCTGAAAACACATTACCATGTAAGGTAGATAAGGCTGCTCTTCAGCAAATGGACTTTTTTCTAGTGGCTCTACTTTTTCATCGAGTTTATTCAATATTTGTTGTTCAATGAAGTTAAGTTTGTCCTGTATTGGATAACTAAGACTAAAGTCGCCCATCAGATTAGCAAACAGAGTTCCAAGACGCTGATCCGTCTTTGAACATGTACTTATCTTTTCCCCTATAAACTGGGCGTGAAATAGTAAAAAAAGAGGAGAAACACGAAAGATACCCTTGCTAGAAAAGTACATTCTCTCGAGCACCGACCAAAAGTTAGGTTCGTCAAGTAGCCCCTGCAAATGTGTTTTACAATCATCACGAAATTGTTCTGGGGCGTAAGCTTCGATTTTACGTTTCAAGGCATAACTAAGAACCAGACCAGTGACTATTTGCCAATTAATATCATTATTTTTATTACGTATTGGTAAATAACTATCTAATTGATTATTCCCTACTTTTAGTGTTGTTGCGATAGGATACATTCTGTTAACCCTCCATACCGCTAATAGCGATCATATCGTCATCTGCCTTGGCTCGATAAACCCGTAGCCCACCATCATAAAAATTAATTTCACGACTGGATTTAGCTTGCCCTGTAATTAACTCAACAAGTTCATCCAGCAATACGATGGAATTTTTATCATACTTATTCGGGCGATAACCATTGTTTAACTTGTACAATAGTTCAAATAGATTAAGCCCAATATGAACAGGAGGTAGTGAATTTTGTCCCACTTTTAAATGGACATCAAAGCCAGTTGGATGAGCAGTATGTTTATTACAGATAGCTTCCCAATTAGGTTTAATCTCTACTGGGGCCGTTATTTTAACGCCACCGAATTCACCTAAAAAAAACTCTTCTTTTTGCATACTTAATTCTGGTGCTTTGCGGTTAGCATAGCGCTGTATGCCTGCAATAAGTTCAAAAATATAGAAGCGATTTAATAATTTTTTCTGTTCTGCATTTGCAGTATAATTTTTATGCAAATGCCAAATTTCTGAGTAACGCTCAAATAATGTTTCATTAAAGAAAGATGAAAATTTTTGGTGGTAATCATTTCCCAATGACTCATATTGTAGTAACCAAAAAAGCCGAATTAATGAGGATGCATCGCCAGACTTAATACACTGACGATCAAATTTAATGTGTAACGACTCAAGTGCAGTTAAAAACTCATCCAACTCAGGGTCAATCAACCCAAGCTCATAACGCAAAACAAATTGGTCAAGCTCATATGTGTGTAATCTAGCAGGATCAAAATCAGAAATTTTTTTAATTAGCTCATTTTCTGCAACAGTAAAAAGATTATCAAATAAATAGCCAGGCCCCATGAGTAGATAATGCAAAAAATCCAGCAATGTTCTGGTTGTCACAAACTGGTCTTTTATTAATCGTGCTTTAAAAAGTTGTGTGATTAACACATCTTGTACACCTGGCATACAAAGTAATTTAAAGTTTGCGACTTCTGTCAGGTGTGGATTTATTTGCTCCTCTTTCCTGAAAATCACTTGGAATAAATTATCATCTTCATTTTGAGTTAAATTTTTTAATAGTGATTTAATAAATGGTGAGTACTGCTTATTTTCATTAAATAGGAATTTAGGGTAATCCTCGAAGTCAAAAAAAGAGTAATTATTCACCTGATAAGGACGATTACCTTCCTGCTTTACGGATAAAAATTTATCAATTATCGACCTTAGCTCTTTATGACATTCACTGCCTTCCCTAGCAAAATTAGCTAACATACCAGTATTAATGCCTATAAGGAGTGGCCGTGACTGTTGATTATGGTTATCAAATAAATCATTTAGTGCATCGATAGCTGACTGTCGAGGACCAAAACTATGCGTAGCATCAAGATGAAAATTGAATTTATTCTGATAACGTAGATCTGACTTACAACGGGTTAGAATTTCAGATTTCCCATCACCACTACTACCACACAAAAAAATAATTTCTCCTGGCTTCACCACATCTAAGTACTTTTGCAAATCTCTTTCTATTTCTTGTTCAACAAAGAGCTGTTTTTTTAACTCATCAAAAACATCCTTTTCTCGATCAATCTCTGTTGTTACAGAAAGTGAAGATGATTTTGCAAGAACCCTCAGCGCTTTACGTAATGTGATTGTACTCATAACTTCATAGTCTCTGATGAAAAATACTAACGATTTTATATAGCAATGCTCATTACCTCTACCTATATTTATGTTATTTAAATATATAATGAGTGAATTTGCATCATTTATCAGTTTTTGATCACAAAAAAGTTAGAATTACTTATCAAGTATTATAAATAATTAGCTGTTCGCCCAGTCCACTCCCCTTAAAATAAGATGGCGATACTTAGATTTTCTGCTCTAAATTTGCAGAGGTCATGATAAAAAAGTCCATTTTACTAAAACTCAAATCGTGAATATCTTAAAGCTCACCAATTTGGGATGAAAGTGGAAGACATTTGTCGTTAAAATGAGATCAGCAACGCCACCTACTACAATTGGAAATCAAAGTGCTTAATCTCGTAATACATTAGTATTAAAAAATTAAAAGAATTCAAATAAGAAAATACAACACTCAAAAAATGTTTGCAGAAACCAATTTTGAAAACCATGCTATGAAGGTGCGTTTCGCAAAAAAAGTTAATAGTGACCGAAAAGAAATCATGCACACAATCGCTTATTCAAACGGATTTATCGTTCATAAAAGCGTGCAAATTAATCTCGTTATCTTGAGCCACTTTTTATCGGAAGACACAAAATTGGCGTAAGAATAAGAAGGATAAAATCGTGATTGATGCTATACAAACTGGCTAACCAAAACGCCTTAATCTGGCTTCTGGAAATGCTATTTTCGACTGCAATCTCAAGGTTACCTCTTTCATCATAAACGAGTTTATCGCGTTTATTGTCGCTTAGAATTAAACCTAAAACATCGAGTTAAAAAGAGTTTCCAACGCGTGAAAAAAGACCGTTATAGGTTGAAAAAACAGCAAACATTCAATGGGCATTGTATTTTATACATGGCAATCTATATTATGGTAAGTAATTCAGAACACTCAACATTATTGATGAAAAAACCTGCGAATGCTTGGCAGTTGAGGTGGATACTTTATTACCCGCATAACGAGTTATCAACGTACTAAGGCGCTTAAAAACCAAAAAGGGATTACCAAAACAAATTCGCGCAGATGCAGATAATGAGTCTGAGCTAATTTTAGTTAATTTATTAAGCTATTGTGAATATAACCCAATCTCATTGTGTCATATTCAACTTGAAAAACCGCAACAAAACGGTTTTATCGAACAATTTAATGGCTCCTTCCCCCCATGAGTTTTTAAATGCCGATTTATTTGAGTCATTAAACCAAGTACGAGAAATGGTGTGGTTTTGGCAACAAGATTACAATTTGAACCGCAGACATGAAAATTTAAATCACCTCCCACCGAAGGCCTATCGTAAACAGTTAGAACACTCTAATTTGGTGTGTCTCAATTAAGAGGGAGTGGACGGAAGCTTATTAAAAGATACGTTGCAGCCTGTACGCGTTGTCTCACATAAATCACATAACAGGCTGAATTCGTCAAATGCAGCGATTGAATTTAGCAACATTTGACTCTCTCTTTAATCATAGATAAAAGTAACACCAATCACTGATTGTACTTTCCCTGCCGTCACCTGCCCTGTAGTACGTGCATATCGTGCACTCAAACCTAAACTCACCGCAGATGTTCCCACAGCCCCCAACTGCACGTTTTGGTTAGTTGGGATGGCGTTTCCATTACGCACTAATTGGATCCCGACGCCTTTTGCCGCATTAGTTCCCGAAAAAGTGTTCGCAAATATGGAAGAGCTGGTATCCGTTGAACCTGTCAGGTAATAAGAAATATTTTGATTTCGTGCACAATAAATAGAAAGTGGTACTGGTGCAGTTGCAGGATATTCAGGCAGATTAACGATCACATTACGCGAAGAAACATCACAACCACCAATAGGTACTACTACATTATTGTTGGCATATAAATTCCACGTAAAGGTCGCCGTCTCCACATTACCGCCACCAACAAGAGCAGAGCCAACTTGGTACATCACCAATGTCGCAAAACGAGTGCCTTTATTGATAACCACTCCCCCCGCCGCTGAAATAGGGGTCAAATATAGCTGAGTGTTCCAAGGTGTATAATTCCCTGAAGGGAAATTCTGTTGATGAGTCGGTGACACCAACGGAAACGGATAGCTTGACGTATAATAGCGTAATGAACCATTAAAGTTCGACAATACCCCACCATAGGCGGAGCCTCGTCTCATACTCACCAAGTCCCTACGAGTTAAAGGACTATCGTTGCGACAAAAAATAGATCGTGACAAATCCACCACTAAGTTTTGTCCTGCTTGCACACTCGGTTGAAGGTTAACATAAACGTTCGCAGTCGCTGTCCCCGAAAGACTATCCAATACATTCCCCGTTGAGTCATAACAAGTAAATGCATACACAGAAGAGATACTGGCTAAATAAATAATCAGATTAGCGAAAAGTAATTTAATCATTTTTTTTACATTCATGGTTTAACTCACTGATAAGTGTAAGTGACATCAATCACTGCCTGAATAGTTCCCTGTGTCGCACCACCTTTGACTGTTAATGCTCTGACTCTTAATGGAAAACTCGTCGACATGGTAGAATCATTGACCTGTAATTTTTGCTGCGCACCGTTATTCAAATTTGTTCCTGCACTATTTTGCAATTGCAACTGAATGTTGCCTGCCGTACCTTGGTTTTTATAATAGCCGGTGGTATCGGCGATCCCTTGAAAGGTTGCCGTCACTGCTGATGTACCAACCGGGCAATTCTCTAAATTCAATGAAATTGAATGCCATTCAGAGGCTGAGCCAGCAGAAATTAAATTGAGGGTATATAGATCACCCAATTCAACATTGGCGGTAGTGGTTGCTACAGTACAAGGCTTTGCCACCACACTACCATTCACGGTGACTGTGGCATCCGCCGCATAGCTTGAGGTTATCTGGCTTGATAACACCCCCAATAGTAGTGCAGTGATCCTCTTCCAATAATTATCAATCATGGCATCCCCTGTTTACTGAAATTCAAGCGTGAAAGTTGCTGTCGCTCGTACATGACCTGCAACAATAGGTAAATTAGAAGCCATCAATCGCGCATAAAATTGCAAGGTATTACTTCGCCCAGCAACCAATGGTGTCCATGCAATTTGATTACTATTGGCATTGAGTACCAATGGCGTTCTACTGCCATCTAAAATTTGTATCCCTGCTCCTGAAGCATTAGAAGTTCCTGGTTCTAACGCCAATAACGACGTATTGTTTGCATCTGCGATGCCCACAAATCCTACCTTGACGGCTAATACTGACGCCCCACAAGGGGTAAGCTCAATTTGGAATGGCACAAGTGGTGTCACTTCACCGATGGCATATAGTTGTCTAACGGCATTATTTAGCAGATCAACGACTTGATTCTGAGAACCCGGTGCGACTGCACAAGTGTTGTCTTTGACATTGCCTTTAATAGTGATCGTGCTATCCGCTGCATAAGCACTTGCAGAAAACATGATCGACGACAGCAAGGTTGCAGAAAAAATCTTCAATTTATCAAACACTTTTTGCTCCTTAGAGGCACTCTACACGATGCTTACTGAGTATTTCCTGCCGGCTTTGCTCAGGCAGTGTGTAGTTGACTTGGCATTGTGCATCTGGGCTATCTCCCCAGCGAGCAACCAATTGCCCTGCCAGTGGCAACCCTGTTAGATAAACCAGCCCATCATCGGCAACAATACTGCCACCATTACTGCCTTTTGAGGTTACCACTGCACCAAATGGCACAGGTTTGCCCTGTCTCATGAGTGTCATTAGTACTTTCACACCTACTTTAGGATGGAAATCCGCACGCACTACTGCACCTCGAGTCGGTACAACACTCACGACGGGATCTTCAAGATCAACATTATTAGCTAATGTATTGGTATTAAGAGCGACTCGGTTTTCACGGTAATCAGAGGCATAGGGCAAAACGGCATAACCACGCCAATCCGTTGTAACACCGGTTTGGTTTTCAACTTTGACATTCCCAGCACCCGGCGCTTTAATTAAAACCACCGTATCATTCATTGGTTGGCTTAACGTGACCCCATTAGCATGCGCTAAAATCCCTCCACTTAAACCGTAATACATCTGGCTTAAGTCATTGGTATAGCTATAGCCCACGTTGGCATTACCATAAGTACCGCGATAGTTGAGTGAGGTATAGCCTGTTGCAGAAGAGTTTTCTTCCCCACCGCCGGCATAACCTGTTTGCACGCTATAACTTAAATTATTGTCATCCAATAATGTTCCATAGATACCAGCCGTATTGGTGACTCGGCCTTTCAGATCATGTGAAGCGTTATAGCTGGCACTTGCATTACGCCAGATAGATTGGCTATCCGAACGCAGCCAATGACTGAATGGAATATTTACATTCAAGGCCAACATTTGGTCGTTGGCATCCTGCCACGAGTTTTTCGATAGGCTGTAACTTAAGCCCCAATTGATCCCTTCGATTAACGTATTGATACCAACCTGTAATTGCTTATCTGATTTATTAGTATTCCAATATGTTTCGTGACTACCCGTCACATATAACGTCGATTGTTCACCCAATTGTTGAGTCAAACTTAATTGGATTTTTTCGCGTTTGTTATAGGCTAAGTTGTAGTAGTCGGTGAATTTCGGCGTAACCTGTATAACACCATCTTGTGTTGCAAGGTTATAGCCATCCATTCGTTTATAGGTGGTATCCGCGAATGAGTAATAACCCTTAGTTGAATAACGATAACCAGCTAACTGAATAATTGTTCCCGTTTCATTCAGTGACTTGTTATATAAGAAGCGAATAGATTGTCCTTGATGATTACTATCATCAGGTAGCTTGGCATTAGCTTGTGTAATATCGACGGATAATGCCCCAAACACACCAATATTTTTACCAATACCAGCGTTGAAAGATTGGTAGCGATTTGCAAGTTGCGTTCCACCATATAGCGTCCAACCATATGACAAACCACGCATTATGGTACCTTGTACAAAGGTCGGCTTTTCTTGTTGCCCATTTCCTGAACGGTAGTCACCTACTGTAACCGCATATTTAGTATGCCCTTCACGCTGTAGCAAAGGCACCGAAGAATAAGGCACCGTGAAGCTTTGTATTGAACCATCCGCCTCTGTAATGGTAACTTGGAGATCACCACTGTTCCCTGCCGCATATAAATCATTAATAACAAAAGGCCCTGGCGGAAAAGTATTCCGGTAAATTTCATAGCCATTTTGTTTAATTGAAACGTCAGCAGTGCCTCGTGCAATACCACGGATCACAGGCGCAAAACCCTTTTCGCTTTCCGGTAGCATATTATCGTCGGAAGCTAATTGAATACCACGGAAGTTAAAACTGTCGAAAATATCACCAAGTGTGTAACTATCACCTACCGTTAAGCGTGAGCGGAATTCATTGATACCGCGCTCTAAATAAGTATTGATATGCTCCCAACGCGTTTCACTGTTAGTCTTACCGCTACTGTGACTCCATGTGGAGTTATCGCGCAAGCGCCATGGCCCAAGGTTTAATCCACTCTGTAAATTCAGGTAGGTATAGCTGCTATGAGTACCATTTTGGTTACGTGCGCGACTTCCCGTGAGGCTATAATTTAAAAGACCTGCAGTAATACCAGAGTCCCAATACTCAGTAGGAATAAAGTCTCGCGCTCTATCCCTCATATACACTTGAGGCACAGTGATATATAAACGTTGTAAGCCAACATCAAATTTTGATGTTGAATCAGCAATCAATGTATTTAAAGGCTGACAAGTGTCCTTAGAGATTGTCTCGACATTTGGAATGGCCAATGTCTTCACACCCATTTTAGCTAACTCACCAAGCGTTAAACATGGCGACAATTCTTTGCTACTCTTATCGATAGTAAAATGAACATCTCGAATCGATAAATATCCATCATTGAGATACACATCAACACGATAAGTGCCTTCAGGTACTTCTTGACCTTGTTCAAAAGCAGACAGGTCAGCAACAGCAGAAGGATCATCAGACAAAAAGCGTGGGTTAAAGTATAATTCTGCCTCAGCCCAAGTAGGGTATAGGCAGACACCAATAAAGAGTGCCAATGGAATTAAGGGAAAATGGCGCTCGGGTAGATTGCCAAAAAACGTTTTCTTCTCCAAAATTAATGGCTCTTTTCCAGATGCCAGATATGACATGTTCCCTCCGACCCGATCTGCTAAATCGCTCAGTAAGTTATTTAATTCAAAGTGATAGTTAGCTATTTTTTATAAGTAAGAAACCCGCTTTTACAGAGTACGCCCCGTCATTTTGGGGGTTAATGCGCCGTAATCATTGATGGTTTGGAAGGAAATCTCACCATTTGCATTAGCCGGTACGGCTACTGACGCGTCACCGAAAGGCGGTACTAGCACATTATCTAGCTTCACCGAGCCGATTTTTAGTTCAGCTACCGTGGCAAAATATGGTGTTGGATTAGTGACAAACAGTGTTCCGGCTTGCCGCTTAAAACGTAATTCTTCAGCCACTTTATCTGGCGCAATCGCCAAATCAGTAGGACGATAATAAAGTTTGATACGGCTGATAATCGCTAATTGCAGGGTATTTTCATTTTGCTTTGACTTATCCATAGCAGGTATCGCTTTGACATTTAACCAAAACAAGCTTTCTCTATCATTAGGCAATTGATTATTGGTTGCATCAATAATTCGTAAGGTATTTTCTTTTTTACCTTGCATAGAAAACAGCGGAGGTGTGATAGCAAATTGGTTATCTTTTTGACCGTTAGCATTTTCTACCCATGATTGGATAAGAAAAACGCCCTTTTCATCATTATTGGTGACAGCAAGTTGAACCTGTTTTTGCCCTGCAGGGTAAATAACCCGCGTAGCGCCCAAAGCAACTCCTGCGTATACCTGAGTTGATATACTTGAGCAGAGTAATATAAATAACGCAGTAATTAGTTTACGAGTTGTTCCTGTTCTCATGGTTACATCTGTCCTTCTTTTACTAAAAACATTAAAAATACGCGCAGACATTTTTTTGATCTTTTTATTCATTCATATGTGAGCGAAAACAGTGCTTGAGCATCCGCTTTTCCGCCTGTAATTTGGTCGCTAGTCGCACGATACTTCGCGACAAAATGTAAAGTCATATCACCGTTACTGACTCGCTCTATTTTTCGTGGTGAACTATTTATTGGGATCAACGTATCTTTTGAGTCAAAAATAGCCAGTCCCACACCTGTTGCCGTATTAGGTCCATTATCAATAGCAAAGATCGCTGGGTTTTTATCGTTAGCAATACCCGCAAAAGTGATTGAGACGTATTCACTAGCAACAGCACTACATTCTCGGAGATGAATATCAAAGATCACGGGGTCTGTATCTTGGCCTGATGCATTGAGCATATTGGTGCGCAACTGCCCCATATTCACGATCAAACTTCTATCTGAAGTTTCAACACTACAAGCTTCAGCAATCAGTTCCCCTTGAAAGCGCATTCCTCCGCCTGGAAGTTGGACTTGCCACTTATTTCCAGCTTCCATAAGCGGAGAAACCAAAAGTAGTAGAACAAGTATCAGCCCTCTCATGAGCTTTCACCTTTTTAGTTTTGTTTATAAAAAGCCGTCCATGGCCTATTGGGTTTTTCACCCTTCATCCATTGCGCAATAATTACTCGTACTGAACCGCAAATGTTGCGTCAGCATTCGCAATACCTGCTGTTGTTGCACCAAGTGCATAGTAACGTGCTTGGAATGGCAGAACGTTATTACCATCATTCAAAGTGATAGCACTACTAAATGTTGCACCATCAAGATCTAGAGGTACGCTTTTGGAGTCTAAAATTTGAATGCCAACGTTAGTCGCAGAACCTGCTGCTGAACCCGCAACAGCTAGAACCGTTGGGTTAGCGGCATTTGCGGCTACGCCTCTAAACGCGACTTTTGCAGACGTTGCAACAGTGGTATCACAATCATTCAATTGAATGTTGAAACCAACTGGAGAGCTGGTGTCACCTGCTTGTGCTAACTTAGCAGTACGGAATTGGCCAAGACGTACAGTTTGTTCTACAGAGTTAGCATCAACAGCACATGCTGCGTTCACCAACTCACCTTTAAAGTGCACAGTACCGCCATTAACTGTTGTCGTTTCTGCAACAGCAGCAACTGAACTTAAAGATAGAGCCGAAACAATAACAAGTGCTAGTGATTTAACTTTCATAAAATTTCCTTATGTTTATTTATTGCAAAAACTTTGACAATAGAGGAGGGTTAATACCATTTAAATAAAGACACAGTTAAAATGTTCGAATTTAATTAAATTACAAAACTGTAATTCAATTAAATTTAAATATCTGTTATGCCTTATTACTCTCTGCGTGTGTTTTTGTATTTATCAGAATCAAAAAAACGCTTTATTTTTTCGAAAAACATTTCAACATCTGCCCCATCCATTTCAAGCGCATTAAAAAGTATAATTAATTTGTCGAATGTTATATTATTAACCCCATTTTCATAACGGGATATTTGTTGCTGACTTACATTAATTTTTTTGGCTAATTCGCTGCCTGTTAATCCGGTTCTTCTACGATAAGACTTCAGCATTCTGCCAATATTATTAGATAACAAATCATATTTTTGCTCTCGCATTCTAAACCTCTCTAACTATTATTAGCGGATTTATTCTATGTATTGTTTATAAGAGAAACATTCGTCAACTCATATTAGGATATAGAATCATTTTTCGAGTTAAAAATTGTTTTTTTCGATCGAATTGTCTAATTTTGATAGTCGAAATCTATTGTATTTTTGTTTTCGATCGGTTTTTTCGATTAAAATAAGAGGGGATCAAAAGAAAAACCCCTTATTAATTAACAATATAAATAAAGTTAGATTTTAATTTAAAATAAAAAGAAATATTTAGGTGAATAATGCGATAAATAAATTACATGTAATACATGTAATTTAGAAACAATAACTTACAATAAATAGCTAAAGTAGGCATATATTAAAAAAACAAAAAAATTGCTGAAGTAAAACTAAAAAACACGATCAACAAACAAAATAAAGAAAACAAGAATTTTATTTCAATAAGAATATCAAAAAACGTGACCAAAACATTATCCACTAAGAAAATTTAAAATACTAACCAATACAGAAATTCTATAAATCTAATAACTTTTTTCACGTTATTGAAAATAAAAATAGTTAAACACCCACCGTTAAGATAATTAGCCAAAAATTATTTACCCAACAGAATAGTGATTATTTACTCCTGTAATTTCAAACTCAATCTCAAAGCACAAAAAACAATCAAACACATAAGAAATACAAATGAATGGTTGAAAACTCAGTATTATTTACACATTATAATAGAATTTACTCGTATTAATTCACCTTCTCCCTCTTCCGCAATAAAAATAAAAAACCAATATTAATCAAAAAAAGATTGATTATAATTGATAATAAACTTTAAAAATAAAATAGAAAACAAATTACTCTAAAAATGATAATGATTAATGTCAACTGAAGTATTATGGTAAGTTTTAGAAAGGATAATGTAGAGAGTTACTATAAACGCCAGAAATCCTCTATTTGACAACTTATTTATAATTGGATCTTTTGCTACTTTCTCAGCGATTTCAACAGATAAGTCAATGTAAGCCCAAGGGGCCTAGGCCCCTTTGATTTCATCGCTGCTAAATGTCGCTGAGATAACCTCATTCTAAACTAGGTAGTATAAAAACCTTCACCGTCAACAGCGGTTTGGTAATCCCCCGAAAAATCGGTGTATTAATAAGTAGAAAGTAGAATTTTCTCGTAATCTGAACTGAGGAGATCTCTATGAAAAAAGCACGTTTTACC
>NZ_JAMPOG010000027.1:0-3231 GCF_028480065.1 Providencia sp. PROV189 | reverse complement strand
AGATGGCGCAAGAAGCTGTCAAAATACGGAATATCAGCGTACGTTTTGCCTGCCAGTTATTTGTAGTGAGCGAAAGTTGCTATCGTTATCAAGCTAAACTGAGTAAAGAAAATGAAGCAATAGCTGACTGGCTGATACGCATCACTGATAGCCAGCGCAACTGGGGATTTGGCTTGTGCTTTTTATACCTTCGAAACGTAAAAAACTTAAGATTTAACCACAAAAGGGTTTACCGAATTTATTGTGCGTTGTCACTGAACATGCGAATAAAGCCGAAGAAACGCCTAGAACGGGATAAGCCCGAGCCACTGACGGTACCCGAAACGAGCAATGAATGTTGGTCAATGGACTTTATGCATGATCAACTGTCGGATGGGCGCTCAGTCCGTTTATTGAATATCATCGATGATTTTAATCGTGAAGCATTAGCTATTGAAGTGGATTTTTCCCTGCCGGCGAGTCGGGTTGTAAGAGTACTAGAGCAACTTATTGAGTGGAAAGGAAAACCGGTTTCCATACGCTGTGATAATGGGCCAGAATACACCAGTAATATATTGATATCATGGGCTAATCTGCAAGATATCAAAATAAACTTTATCCAGCCAGGTAATCCGCAGCAAAATGCTTACATTGAGCGTTATAATCGGACAGTCCGCTATGAGTGGTTAGGGCAATACTTGTTTTCATCACTGGATGAATTACAAGACTATGCTACACGGTGGCAATGGTTTTATAATCACGAACGGCCGAACATGGCGTTGAATGGCTATACCCCAATGCAACATCTACAACGAATGACCTGATTCTACTTATAACCTCGGTTAAAAACGGGGGGATTACCACCTCACCTATCGCTTCACATTTCACGGGGATCGTCTACTTGGCATTATCAAAATCAATTTCATCCCAACGGGCAAAGCACAATTCACTAGAACGAATAAAGACTAACAAAGTCAGTGTATAACCTTTCCCGTCCGGTTTAGCTGCACGAACTTTTGTATCGGTTAATACCATATTCTTTGTTCTCTTCACCTCAGAGTGGGTATATACGAGATATCTCAGATGATTTCGCGTTGTCCACATCCCCTAAAATGAGACAGCTATAATTAGATTTTTTGCCCTAAAAATTGCAGAGGTCATGATGAAAAAAGTTCGTTTTACTGAGACTCAAATCGCTAATATCTTAAAACTCGCTGATTCAGGGATGAAAGTGGAAGACATTTGTCGCCAAAATGGGAGCAGTAATGCGTAATAAATATTATCGAAGCGACAGATATACTCACAAGGAGGTTAATACGGGTTGGCCTGGATTGACATGCATTAACTAAAAATGCGAAGAAAGCCTTGTAGCCTTAAGATTTCAGGCATAAAAAAGACGCCTTGAGCGTCTTAATTTTCACTTTAGTGGTGCGAAGGCCGGACTCGCATTTTATAGGCAATGCATTGTTTTTATTTGATATAAATTTATAGATAATTTTTTGTATACTTAAATGTATACTCAGTGGTTTTACATGAGATAAGAAAAAATTCAAACACTCATAGACATAATTTATTTAGACTCGGTATTTATAGCAAGATATGGCAGTATGAACTTATTCAAAGTAAAAATTAAGGGTCAAAATGAAATTAGTTGCAAATGGCTTAAATAAGCAATTTTTCAAATCATTATTACCTCCTTCAGGAACTGAGTTAGATGGTGTCGTTGCAGCAATAGCGTATGGTGATGATAGAACAGAACTATTGCAACATTGCATAGATAACAAGTTTCGATTAGATATCTGGATGCGTTATGACCACACAGTACCAGTTGCTCCCAGTTTCCTAACAAAGCTCCTGAAAAATACAAAAAACAATATTTTTTGTAAACTAGTCCCGGATGCATTACACAGCAAAATTATCTGGTGGAAAGGATATGGTGCTTATATAGGTTCAGCGAATCTCACTAACCGTGCATGGTATTCAAATATAGAAGCTGGTGTTTTCTTTACCGAGAGTGATCTAGTTAACTCTGGTATGCTAGAACAATTAACAGAATTTTTTGATAATCTAGAATCTTTGGATGTATGTTTTGATTTAAATGAAAATATAATTCAAGAACAGAAAAAATTTTTAGAACTTGAAAAGCAGAAAAAAAATGAAGAAGAAAAAATAAAATCAAAAAGAGAAATGCCTTTTTGGGAAGGTGTAAGCTTTATTGATAATAAAAAATCAAAAGATAAATTGAAAGAGAATTTCAAAAAAGAATGGGAAAGTGCACTATCCATAATTAAAAATATTGCAGCACAAATTGATAAGTACCGGCCTACTTGGGTTGCAGAAAACACACCACTTTTTTGGCAAACAGATCAATTTCTACATGCGTACTATTATAATAAAGTAAAACAAAATGATAATACCTATCCTTATGAGGAACTCTACCAAATGAATAGTAGAAATCCTCAGGCAGCGCTAACAGATATGCTATCATGGTGGAAAAATTTACCTGCCCCACCATCAAATGAAAATGATAATCTGCAAATCAAGGCACCACTAATACGTCAAAGCTTACAGCGTAGTAATATTCAAAGCCTGAAAGAAAATGATCTTCTGAATATTATACATTCTACCCATGCGACAATGGATCATTTGATAAAAATGAGTTCAGAATCTCTAGGGGAACCAAACAAGAAAACGTTGACAAGAAATGAACGTTTACCTTTATATACGAAATGGTTGATAAGCCAACGCAATCAAAAAGGTCAAAATATTTTTGAACTTCTTGAATTTGTTTTATATGGCGGCAAAGCTGAAAACATGTGGGAACGAATATATCTAGCAGGAAAGGATGAAGATTATAAATTTGCTCATTATGGAATTAACTCTATTGCTGAAGTTGCAGGATGGGCTAAACCTGAAGATACACCACCTAGAAATGGAAGAACAAACAAAGCACTTAGAGCATTAGGATACCCCGTAAAAATTAATATATAATTTTTCAATAAATTGAATTGGCACTGATACTCAATATCCATCTCGGTGCCAATATATTTTAAGTGTACATTAATAACTCTGAGTTATTATAATTAATCCATACTATCAAGACTGTAATTTAGATTGTGTATTTGCCTGCTTTTGATAGGTTAAATCCAACAACAAAGCAGGCATATTATGGATGAGAAAAAACTAAAAGCCCTTGCTGCAGAATTTGCAAAAGGCATTAAAACCGAAGCTGACCTCAAACAGTTCACTCGT